>JBMYVD010000049.1:0-10076 GCA_049606035.1 Candidatus Poseidoniaceae archaeon
CACAATCCACCAACAAAATAATTCGGATAGATTGCTTGGGGTTATCCGATTACCCATCCAACTCCCAAAAACGGTTGGAAGGGGTTGCAGTGGGTCTGTTTGTTCGCTACGCTTGCTAGAAGTTACTACTTGTACTCACCAGATGACAACTGATCGGCGAGGCTCACTCTTGCTTTGTTTCACTCATTGGCAAAGGCCAAGGTCGCTCTTCATTATCCCAATTTGCCCACTCAAGAACCCACGGTTCTATGAAAGGCTCCAAGTCATATCCCAAGTCTTTCATCACTTCAGCTGGTGGTGCAACCCCGCCTTTGAACCGAATACCTGCACGTAGAAGTGCAGAGGATTTGACCTCATTTTTCTGCTCAATCGTTTGTTGGAAATAGTAGAACTTCTCATCGAAACCGACTATTTTCGAGCGCACCGTGGCCTTTCTAAACGGTGCGAGACGCTTTCTGTAACGGATTGTCGAGCCACCGATTACAAACGCATACTTGTTTTTTCTAACGTATTTGAACAATCCAATCTTGAATGCAATATCGTATCTTGCAAGGTCACAAAATACGAGATGCCGGCCATTGTTTACTTCTGGATAAACGTCGATATCACCTAAGCCCGGACGAAAACTCCAGTGATATTCCCGATTGATATCGAACGGTTGTTTCTTGCGAAACAAGTTACCAATTACCATCTTCAACAATCGATGATAAGGGTACATGACCAATCGCCGGTGTCATAGGTTGGAAAATCAGTAGTCGCCTTCAACTCTTGGAGCCAAGAAGTACTCGACGTGACCTGCACCGTCTGCAAAGTCGAAAGTTAACTTCAGAGGGAAGTTTTCTCCGAATCTTAGGTTGACATTCTCGATGCTTTGGAAGATCTTTGCTAGTGGAGTTAGGTAGGTCAAGGAGTATTGAGAGCGCGCTGCTTCTTTGCAGTCGATTGCATGTAGGTCATCCTTTGTGAAGTCTAAGTTCACAGAGTCTGTGGAACCCTTGACGTTGACCGTGAATGTGTCTTCAGTCAATGACAGGTTGACCAAATCTCCAACCAACTTTGCTGCTCTTAGTGCTTGAGCTAACTCTGAACCGCCGATTGTCACTCCACATGGTAGTTCCAGAGAAGGAACGTTTGGAGGATTCAGGGTTGAGTTGTCAAGAGGCCTCAAGTTCAGGTCAATCCTTCCAATGTGGATTGTTGCCTGACCCGATTCGTCATTGTATGCCAACTCGACCATGTCACCTGCTCCTGCTACTGACAGGAACTGGGTCATCTTTCTCATTTCCAGACCAAGTTTTGTTTCATCGACTTCCCAGGTTTCGAAGGCTGCACTATCCACGTCCATCTTAATCATGGCAACGTGTGAAGGGTCTACAACCCTTACAGATAGTCCATCTTCTCCAAAGTCAAGTCTTGCCTCCTCAACTACGACACCAAGTGTTTCTACAATAGTTCGCATGAGTTCTTGTCGGGCTGTGACGTTCAACATGAGAGCACCCCTATGGCTCATTTGCGAATTGGGAGGCTTATGAACCTTCTAATCAGAAATAGGAAAAAACGCGCGAGTAAGGAGTGTATTTCGCTATCGAATATCGATGACAAGGTTTCATGAAGGTGTGTAAATTGGGAGTTTCATGGCAGATGTGAAACCACTGCTCAAGGAAGACGGTACACCTTACAAGGTAGCCGTTCTCATTCCAACAATCAACAATGCTGACGAGTTAGACATCGTTCTAGAAAGGCTTAGCAAACAAACCTATCCTGATTTCGAGATTGTGATTTCAGATTCAAAATCAAAAGACCACACAAAGCAGGTCTGTGAGAAGTACGGAGCAACATGGATTGATGACCCTTCCCGCAATCGTGCAAACGCTTGCAATTTTGCCCTAGAACAGATGGACCACGACCTTGTTCTATTCACCGACGATGACACCATCCCACCGCTTGATTGGGTAGAGAAACTAGTGCGCTGGTTCGAAGACCCGGAGGTTGGTGCAGTCGGTGGACCTAACTTCGCACCGGATGAAGACCCGTTTGGAGCGAAGTGTGCGGATGTTGCTTTCTGTACTAAATTCATGACTGCTGGAACACGATACGGTGCCCAGCCAAAAGGAAAATTGGTCCCAATCACTCACAATCCGGGAGTAAATTGCGCTCACAGAATGGCTAACCTGAGAGAAGTTGGATTCTTTGAAGATGGTTGCATTGGGGCAGAAGACGTTGTTCTCGATGCAAAGATTCAGCGTGCTGGACACAAGTTGTTCATCGACCCTGAAAATGTCATGCCACATCGTCGTCGCAGGCCGTTCAAGCCTTACATGAAGCAGATGAGAAACTACGGTTACACCCGAATGGTTGCAAATAAGCGCTGGCCTGAAATCGCTGAGTGGTCGCATACTGCAATAGGATTCTTCCCATGGATTGTAGTTGGGGCAGCGATTAGCGTAATTTTCGGAGCTGCAACAGGTGGAGCAGCAGCAGACACATGGTTCACCCTATCAGGAGATTGGGACATCTCCAGAATCGCCTTCCACATCCCTGCTGGCTTGGGTGCACTATACATCGGAATTTGCTGGCTAGGTGCTGCGATTGGAACAAGTCCACATCGAAACGTAGGTACTGTACTCCTAGCACCTCTATTCGTGTTCCTTGCACACTGGGCATACGGTGCAGGAGTCAACAAAGCATGGAAGGAAATCCGCAAGACCGGCGGAAGTGCTGGAGTCGGTGAACAAATCGACGATAGAATACGAACCGCTTGACTAGGTTTATCCGGACCCCGATTCAGGAAGGCTCATGGGGCAAAGATTCAGAGATAGAATCGATGCTCCTGATGATACAAACGATGCTAGAGAAATCTGGATGTTGATCAGAAGTTGGTTGACCATTTTCCGTGTATTGCTGGTCATTGCAATAATCATCGTCGCTGAAATCTTTGAGGAGGTTACACTCCTCAACTTCTCCCTATCTGTATGGGCGATAGTAGTCGGCTTCCCACTATTCCTTCTCGTCTCTATGATTATCATTCAAGGTGACAAGCGATTCGCTCCTGATTTGGAGGAGAAACGACGTATCCGCATGAAGGATAGTTGATCAGCGCTGACCTGTCTGAATCTGCCACTGGCTTGCATAGACACCGTTGTTCTCGATTAACTCCTCGTGAGTTCCTCTCTCAACAATCGCTCCATCAACCATCGAAATGATCTCCTCGGCACTGCGAATTGTGGAGAGTCTGTGAGCGACAGCGATTGTTGTTCTGCTGCCGCCGCTTGCGATTAGGTTCTCTTGAATTCTCTTCTCTGTTTCAGCATCCAATGCACTTGATGCTTCATCGAGAACGAGTAGGCTAGGATTCTTGAGAAGTGCACGGGCTAGTGAAACTCTTGCTCTTTGCCCGCCGGACAACTTTGTTCCTCTATCTCCAACCATTGTCTCTAGACCGTCTTCGAAGTCGTTGACGAAGTCTGCTGCACCAGCCAATTCTAGAGCTCGCATTATCTCTTCATCATCAGATTCTCTGTTGTAGGCAACGTTCTGCTTTAGTGTACCGAAGAATAGGAATGGCTCTTGACTTACGAATCCCATTCCTGCACGGACAGAATCCAAGGTCAAATCTTGGACGTCAATTCCGTTCACCATTACAGTTCCTTCTTGCGGCTCATAGTACCTCATTAGCAACTTCAGAATGGTTGTCTTTCCTGCACCGGTGTGACCCATGACACCGAGGAATTCTCCGGCGTTTACCTTGAAGGAAATTCCTGCTAGGACTTTTGTAGAGGTTCCTGGGTATGTGAAGTGAACATTTTCAAATTCTATTGAAGTAATTGGACCATCCAATTCCTTTGCATCTTCTTTGTCGTTAATCGTAGGCTCTAGGTCTACCAAAGCGAAGACTCTGCGAGCACTCGCTTCACCCTTTTGCAACTGATTCACCAACATTCCAAAGATGAACATAGGCATGGTCATTCTTGTTGAAATCAAAAGGAAGGTGACCAACTGACCAGTGGTTATGTCTCCCGATTTGGTTAGATACCCACCCACGGTAACAAGCAGACCAAACGCAATACCAGCGATTCCGTAAAGTCCCGGCAGGAATCGGTTTCTGTCTTTACTGGCACCGATTGCTTGGTCTCTGTATGCGGTTGATTCTTCGTCAACTCTGTTTGCTTCCCAATCCTGAGCGTTGTATGCTTGGACTACTGAGATGCCGGAAATCACGTTCTCAAGAACCGCTGTGATGTCACCTGTAGATTCTCTTTGTTGGCGGTATTTTCTCTGAACTCTTGTTGAGAAGAGGTAGACCAGTGGAATGATTAGAAGTAGCGGAGCAAACAGTACGGCTGCTAATTTCCAACTCATCAAAACCAATATCAAAAACGCAGTACCGAACGTGACAATGATTCTAATTATCGAGGTAGAGGCATCGCTAATCACGTCTTCTAATTGATTCACGTCAGCAGATAAAACGCTCATCAGTTGACCGGTTTGTCGTAAATCATAGTATGATGCCTCCATGTCGATTAGCGACCTTGTAGCATCTAGACGCAAGTCGTGTTGAACCTTGTAACCCAGCGTCTGCCAACAGTATTCACTTATTCCTTGGAATACTGCTAAACTAGCGAAGCCTAAGAAAATCAGAAGACCGTAGCCGATTGCAAGATTGTCTGTGATTAAAGGAAATAGGCTGTTGTCTAGGAGATCTCTCATACCTCCAAAGAATCCTTCAGTGTCGTTACCTGCATAGTAATCCACAGCGAATCCAATGAATACGAACGGAAGTAAATCAGCGAACCTAGCCATTCCGTTGGCCAATATACCAGTTAGAGCGCGCTTCTTGTATTGCAAACCGTAAGGTACAACTCGCCAAATTTGCTTACCGAGTATCTCTACCTTCGCCGAATTCAACTCTTCTGGCGAGAGATGGTCGTACTGGGCTGAACGAGGATTTCCTGCTCCCATATTTGCCCGTTCAGTCCACAGATTATGAAGGTGCGTAATATCATAACATTCATCCCCTACTGTGTACAAGAGAATAACATGCGTGCGGTTGCCTTGGTCGGATTGCTAATTTTATCCTCGTTTGGAACGGTTGCTGCATGGCAACCACAGACCCAGAGTGGAGAAACTATCGGCTTACTGAATGGAAATGTCGACTCAATCCCAATCGACCAAATGCCACAAGTTCCTCAATACGGATTCTGGATGCTAACTCGAGAATATCCAGTTCCCTCAACATGGGTACATGATTTGGCTGACGCCGGAGTGGAATGTTGGTCGTTCTTACCTCGGTCCGCATTCCACTGTGAATTGAGTGGGCACACACCAGCACAGTTAGAAAAATTGGAGGTAAACGGTATGATCAAGATGCCGCCTTCCGCAAAATTGCATCCGAACCTATTGCCTTCTCTTGAAGGTAAAATGACGTCATGGATGATGACAAAAGGATTCGGAATGGTCAGCGTCGTTCTTTCTGGAGGTGATTTGCCGGAAGACATTCACCACAGAGGAGACATCGAAGTGTTGTACCACAATTACAGATGGGCGACATTGGAGGTTAGAACCAGTGGAGTACATTGGTTATCCGAGCAATCTGAAGTTGAATGGATTGAACCCAAGTTTGAGAGAATCCTCTACAATGACGTTGCAGACGGCGTAATTGCAGCTGATGTTCTAAGAAATGCGACTCAAATGGCTGGAATAAATACGGCTTGGAACGCATTGGACGGGACTGGAATAATCGTTGCAGTATCAGACACTGGTCTTGACAATGGTGTCAATAATACTAACATGCATCCAGATTTCAAAGACCACATAGTCGGGATACACTCCTATGGAATCACACCAAGCGTACAAAGTTGGGTAAATGCACCCTACAATGATGGCGCATCTGACGTGGAATCTGGACACGGTACTCACGTTGCAGGGTCAGTATTGGGTGATGGAACACAATCTTCTGGAGCGATTACCGGAATTGCTCCTGAGGCTAGATTGTACATGCAAGCTACTCAAGTATACACAGACTGGACTACAACTGCTGAGAATAGTTTCGGCTACACAGATGGTTACACACTGCTGGGAATACCTGATGACCTCTCTGTAATGTTCGATGAGGCTGCTGTAAACGGCTCGCATATCCACACCAATTCGTGGGGTGCTCCAGTTGCTGGCCAGTATAACACGAATTCAATGCAGGCCGACTACTCGGCAAGAAACCATAGTGGGATGTTGATTTTATTCGCTGCAGGGAATTCTGGGGTTGATTCGGATAGTGATGGTGAGATTGACAATGATAGCATTGGTTCGCCTGCAACATCAAAGAACGTTCTAACAGTAGGCGCTTCTGAAAATGATAGAGGAAACCAATTCTCTTCTGAGTATGGACAATGGTTCTCTGGTTTCCCACAAGACCCAATTAATTCTGACAAGATTGCAAACAATACAGAAGGAATGGCGGCATTCTCTAGCCGTGGACCGGTCGATGATGGAAGAATGAAGCCGGATATCTCTGCCCCCGGGACGTTCATTCTTTCTACGAAAAGTAGGTCTACTACTCAAACTGGATGGCAAGCACATTCGAATTCCGACTATACATACATGGGAGGAACAAGTATGGCTACGCCTCTAACAGCAGGGGCAGCCGCATTACTATACCAACACCTAGACGACAATCTTGGCCACACCGATCCAACCAGTTCGCTACTAAAGGCGATTATTGCAGCAAGTGCAAGAGACATGGTTGGCCAGTATGGTTCATCCACAAACGGTGCTGGAGAAGCAACGCCAAACATTCACGAAGGTTGGGGCCTTCTCGACTTGGACCGAGCAGTGAACACTTCATGGGTGGACAATGAATCGGTAAACACTGGCGATTCGAGAGCATGGAAATTTACAATTCCAAGCAATGCATCTGACCTAAGAATTTCAGTCGCTTGGACCGACCCAGCAAGCACACCTACCGCATCTACAAATCTTGTCAATGACATCGACTTCGCAGTGAAAGACCCGAGTGGCAACTGGGTGGAATACGGAAATGACCTCGATAATTTGATTGGAACTACAATATCCACCCCTGCTGCTGGCCAATGGGAAATACACGTAAATGGAACAAACATTCCAAATGGTCCACAGCACTTCGCGATGGTAATAGATGCACCTTATTCGATGATCAACCTCTCTGCTGATGCTGATGGTGATGGATTTATCGATACAATCGATGATTGCCCAAACACTAGCGGCACCTCAACACAAGACAAGACAGGATGCCCGGATGGCGACGGTGATGGATGGTCAAACGTCGGTGACGAATTCCCCAACGAAGGAACTCAATGGGCTGACGCTGATAGTGATGGATTTGGTGACAACCCAGGTGGGGTAAATCCTGATGCATGTACATCTGTGGTTGGAACTTCGAGTTCCGACAGATACGGTTGTCCTGATTCTGATTCTGATTCATGGTCTGACCCCGATGGAGGTTGGACTGCAATACAAGGTGCTGACGCTTGTCCTTCTACGTGGGGCAACTCCACCCTCGACAGAAATGGCTGCTTAGATGAAGATGGAGATGGCCAATCAGACCTAAACGATGCTTTGCTAAATGATGATACTCAATGGCTAGATACCGACGGAGATGGTTACTACAACAATCCCGACCCAGCAACCGACTGGGACGATTGTCCAACCGTTTGGGGTAACTCTACAGTTGACTTACAGGGTTGCATAGATACCGATGGAGATGGCGTTTCAGATACAAACGACCCTTGGCCTAACGACCCAACAAGGTCTATCGATACCGATGGCGATGGTTTCGCAGACAGTGATGATGATTGCCCAACCGTCTGGGGTAACTCTACTCAAATCGTCCGAGGTTGTCTAGATGCTGACGGCGATGGATGGACTGCCAATGACGATGCCTTCCCTAATGACGGCACACAGTGGAACGATACCGATGGCGACGGGTTTGGAGATGAACCAACCGGCAATTACGCCGACGATTGTCCAACAACGTTTGGAGATTCATGGCAAAATGGAACACTAGGTTGTCCTGATGCTGACGGTGATGGCTGGTCTGATTCAGAAGACAGCTTTGACGATGACCAAACTCAATGGAAGGATAGCGACGGCGACGGATTTGGTGACAATATCGGAGGAACTAATCCAGATAGTTGTCCAAGCGAAGCAGGAAATTCTACCCAAGGTGGAATACTAGGTTGCCCTGACGCAGATGGTGATGGCTGGGCAGATAGTGCTGATGCTTTCCCAGCTGATGACACTCAATATTCTGACCAAGATGGAGACGGATACGGAGACAACATAACTGGAAACAGCCCTGATAGTTGCCCGCTTACCTATGGTAATTCTACCATAGACAGATTTGGCTGTGTTGACACTGATGGAGACGGTCATTCTGATTTGAACGATGATTTCCCTAACGACCCTACACGTTACCTAGACACAGATAACGACGGTTATGACGATGCAGAAGACGACTGTCCAACTTCACCTGGAACTTCGACCAACGGTGCACTCGGTTGCTTCGATGCTGACCAAGATACGTGGGCAGATAGCAATGACTCATTCCCAATGGATGCTAGCCAATGGAATGATACCGACATGGACGGATATGGAGACAACGCTAGTGGAACAAACCCTGATGCTTGTCCGACTACCTTTGGAAACAGCACCTCGGGATTGTTAGGATGTTTGGATTCTGATGGAGATACTTGGGATGATGGAACAGACCTATTCCCTAACGATGGAACAGAGTGGGCTGACAATGATTCAGATGGATTTGGAAATAACATTGATTATTGTCCTGAAACACCTGGAAATGCCTCAAATGGAAACATTGGATGTATAGACACAGATGGAGATACGTGGGCAGATAACAGCGATTTCCTGCCACAAGACCCTTCACAGTGGCTCGATACTGATGGAGATGGTTTCGGAGACAATCTTGCAGGTACGGACGGAGATAATTGTCCAAATGATGAAGGCTATGCTTTCCTCGACTTGATTGGTTGTCCTGATGATGACCAAGATGGTTGGTCGAATCAAGGCGACGCCTTCCCCGATAGGGGAACGCAATACCAAGATAGTGATGGTGACGGATTTGGCGACAACAATTCACCGGGAGCAGAATTGGCTGACCACTGGCCTGATGACCCAACTAGAAACACTGCAGAAGTAATTCTGACCTGTGACCCTCAAGATTTTGAAATCGATATCGCTTTAGATTCGTCAATTCGATTCGAGTGTTTCGTGACCAACCTAATTCAAAATGATCTGACTGTACGAATTGAATGGAAAGCAATCAACGCAATCGATGCCGGAATTAGAACGGCTGTATTCGTTATACCACCGAATGAAACCAAACCGATTGCATTCACCGGTTACATCATCGAAAAAGGTCAGATAAACTCAGTAATCGAGGCTTCAGAGCCGGGAGCAGAATCGTCTATGGCGTTCACTTCTCTTAATATCAAGGCAATTAACTCACAAGACGGAGATAGTTTCGACGACCTGCTTGACAAGGCAAAAGAAGTATCGCACCTGCAAGAAATAATCGCAGTTGTAGTGGCAATACTATTGGCACTATTCCTTGCACTCAATGCACGCCGTAATTCTCGTAAGAAGAAAGAAGAGAGAAGAAGGCACCTGCAGCAAAGAATGGCAAGTGTATTCACGATGGAAGAAGGAAATCGTCCTGGCAGATTCCCACCAAATTAAGACCGAATTGGCTAAGAAGTGGACCTCCTCGGAGTGAATACGACGCGGATATGGTGAAGTGGTTATCACCTGAGGTTTCCAACCTCATGTCGTGGGTTCGATTCCCGCTATCCGCACTCCGAATCTCATCGCTTACAACGTGCGATAGTTAGTCACAACTTGCTATGCAAGTTGCTCCTCCCGCTATCCGCACTCCGAATCTCATCGCTTACAACGTGCGATAGCTAGTCGTGACTTGCAATGCAAGTCACTCCTCCCGCTATCCGCACTCGGACTTGAGTTCTATCCACACAATGGTTAGTATGTCAGTTGGACGTCTGAGTTAGTGGCGAGTTTGATTACTCCTGGTG
>JBMYVD010000050.1:0-9944 GCA_049606035.1 Candidatus Poseidoniaceae archaeon
GTGACGTAGCAGGAATGGGTGCGGACATCTTCGAGTCTTTCGTTGGTTCTATTATCGCTGCAATGATTATTGCTAATGGTGATGATTTCGGTGGAACCAATTTCACAGGATCTGCAGAAGATTACATCATGCTACCTATCTTACTAGGATTAGTCGGATATGTTGCTTCTCTAGTTGGTGTCTTCTCGATGACTTTCATGAAGGGAATGAAGGACCCAGCAGCTGCTCTAAGGAATACCACATTCATCGCAGCAATTCTATTCTGGGCAGGCGGTTACCTTGCAATCGACATGTTCGACTTGAATGTCGAATCTGACGTCATGCAGGCTGTAATTCTAGGAAGCGTAGTTGGAATACTAATCGGTCTAGTCACCGAATACTACACTGGAATTGAACCTGTTATGGGTATCCCAACATCTGCTATTCCACACATTGGAGAGATGTCTAAAACAGGCCCAGCAACAAACGCAATTGCAGGTTTGTCTGTCGGAATGAAGTCTACAATGATTCCAATTCTACTAATCGCTGCAGGTATCTTTGGTGCTTTCAAGATCGGAGGAGATGAGTTGGGACTTTACAACATAGCAATCGCTGCAATGGGTATGCTAGGTACTGTCGGTGTTACAATGACCGTTGATGCATACGGACCAGTCGCTGACAACGCAGGTGGAATTGCAGAAATGGGAGAACTTGGCTCTGAAGTACGTGAAATCACAGACGCTCTAGATTCAATCGGTAACACAACCGCAGCAGTCGGCAAGGGATTCGCTATCGGCTCCGCAGCTCTAACTTCTCTAGCACTATTCGCAGCATACAAGACAGCAGTAACTTACGATGACTTCACTCTAAGCCTTGGTGAACCTGAAGTTGTCATTGGACTACTAATCGGTGGTGCACTACCATTCGTAGTGGCAGCAATGACAATGACAAGCGTTGGAAAGGCTGCTGGAGAAATGGTTGTCGAAATCCGCAGACAGTTCAGAGAGATTGACGGTCTTCTAGAAGGAAAGGAAGGAGTCAAGCCAGACTCTGCAACATGTGTTGACATCTCAACCAAGGCTGCTCTGAAAGAAATGGTCATGCCTGGTCTCTTAGCAGTGTTTGCTCCAGTAGCTGTGGGATACCTACTAGGTGCCTCTGCGCTAGGTGGAATGCTTGCTGGTGCTCTAGTCACAGGTGTTCTACTCGCACTATTCATGGCAAACGCCGGTGGTGCATGGGACAACGCAAAGAAGGCAATCGAGCAAGGTCACATTGAAGGCGCAAAGAAGGGCGATGACGCTCACGATGCTGCTGTTATCGGTGACACAATCGGTGACCCATTCAAGGACACAAGCGGACCAGCTCTGAACATTCTAATCAAATTGATGAGTATCGTAGCGGTTGTAATCGCAAGCGGATTGGACGGCGGTTTACTGTTCTGAGCAAAAAACCCGCACAATCAAAAATAATTCAACAGTAGGGCAAGACATGCGAGCAACCCTTGCTGCCCTACTGTTGTTGATGCTTTCACTCAGTGGATGCATAAACACGGGTTCGGACTCTGGTGAGTTCTCTGTAGATGAGGTTGAAAAGCCAGGCTGGGAAGTTGGCGATTGGTGGTTGTACACTTTCGAAACCGCACAGTTCGGTGAGGACACTGCGAGGTTAGTTGTCACTGAAATCCAAGAAGATGAGGGTCTGTACATGCTTGGGATTAGTTCTGAGCGTGAGGCGCAGAGGCACGCAGTTGTCAATCACAATCCATTCTTGGGAAGAGTAACAATAGATTCCCTATCTGTATACGAGAATGGCGAGCCTCAACAAGTATTCAATTTCCCATGGGAGGAAGGAGAGGAGTGGAAGTTTACCCTTCTGGGTGAATATTGGTCTGCTGAAACAACTGGCTCGTACCGAGGCATGCCTGTCGTTGAAGCAACCAGCAGTTATGGTCACACCATGGAATACAGATTTGACGGTAGTCATGGATTCCTTGATTACTTCGAATGGAAAGACCAAGAGGGTAATCTGCTATTCAGAATGTCATTAACCAGCACAGGTAATGATTACTCAGGTGAAGTATGGTTCATACGAGCAACAGACCTGAAGGACAGATTATTCGAAGGGCCAATTGATGGGGAGGCCACAGACACGTTCATCGATGCAGGTCATCCGTCGGGAATCGACTTTGATTACTACGTCTTCTTCATTGACGCATCTCTTCCTCAGGGCGGAACAGGCACTCTATCTGTGAGAGATCACACCGGTAACAGCATTCTAACTAGAACATACACTGCTGGTACTCAATCGCAAGAATTAGCAACTATTCCTAGTCGCAGCGACGAATACACATTGGAAGTCACGCTTACAGGTGGAGAGAGTACTATTCACTTCATGATTGCCGGTGGGATAGAGAACTACTGGGAACTGTGAGGTGGTATCTTGCCAACCCTAGTAATGATGCATGGGATGACCGGAACTTCAGAGATGATGAGGCCGTTTGCAGAAAAAGTGCTCCCAGAGGGTTGGAATCTGTTAGTCCCACAAGCAGAGTTTTCTCACCCAAACAGGGGTTACACTTGGTGGAGATATGAAGGGGGAGACAATCCGGGACGCAGAATTCTAACCGCAAAGGAATTGTCAGATGTTGATTCATCACTCCTGAAATTAGTCAATCAATTGCCAGATGACGAACTTGTTCTGGGAGGATTTAGTCAAGGTGGAGCAATGGCTCAGGAACTTCTACAATTCGACTTGGATGTCATAGGAATCATTGCGATTGGAACAAGAGTTGTTAGGCCTCTAGAATTAAAGTCTCGATTGACTGAGATTGAGCAGAATAATTTGTTCTGGATGCATGGTGAATCAGACCATCGTGTTTCTCTAGAAGCTGGTTTGGAAATACCAGAATTATTCGAGGATGCAGGATGGGAAGTACACAGGATTCAGCACCATAAGGGGCACATGATTCCTATCGAATATCATGAAAACTTGAAGGATTGGCTTCAAAACCTATGAAGTAAACTCCAATTGTAAATTTAAATTTCCAATTGAAAATTTTTTCATGAAGATGGAGCCATTTTCGAACAAAAGATGCAATAAGTCTGAACAGACTAGGCCTGATATGCCGACAGCAAAAGCTCCAGTAAGGATAGACTTGGCAGGTGGATGGTCAGATGCGCCACCCTTCTGTGAGCAGGTAGGTGGGGATGTTGTTAACATTGCAATCAATCATTATGCTCATGCAAATTTGAATGTCGATGAAAGCGGAAAACTCAGAGTAGAGTATACCTGTGATGTTCCAATCGGTAGCGGTTTGGGTACAACTGGTGCAATCAATGTAGCGCTATTGGCAGCAATAAAGGGAGCAGAAAACTCAGAAGAATTGGCATACCAATTTGAGAAACTATTGGCCAATCATGGAGGGCGCCAAGACCAATGGGCAGCACGATACGGTGGGATTCAACATCTGAAATTCATAGGAAACGAAGTAGAGAGAGTCCACCTGGTACCACCGCCATCATTCAATCGGTGGATAGAGAAACATCTGATCCTTGCTGATACGGGAATTCGTCACACTTCCGGCGACTTACACAGCGGTGTTTGGGCTAGGTACGAAGAAGTTCTTCCACATTTGATGGAAATTCGTCAAAGTGGCAGAGATATGGCTGCTGCAGTTCAAAGAGATGACCGATTCAATGTTTGTGCAGCAATGAATGCATATACAGAAGCAGTAGGCAAACTCGACCCTGTTCTGAACGAACCTTATCTGATTCTGAAGGACATGCCAGAAGTCCTGGCTTGGAAGGGGATGGGAGCAGCAGCCGGTGGCTTCGTCGGTATCATTTCAAAAGATCCAGAAGCGACCAAGGAACAAATTCCTTGGGAAATTCTGGAATGGAATATAGATAATGAAGGTCTAATCCTATCTGACTGATAACACAGAGTTTCAAAAAGGACTGCCTTCGCATACTGAGTATGAGTCGAGTTGTGAAAGACGCCCAAGCATCTGATTCTGACTTCATTGTATATTCTACAACTTTCTGTCCATACTGCGTCGCAGTAAAGCGTTTATTGGATTCAAAAGGTCTAACTTATGTTGAATTCAATTTCGACCATGAACCCGATGCCAGATACGAGGTTGTAGCAGAAACCGGACATCGAACAGTGCCAGTTGTAATCGATAATCGTGGTGAAAATCCAATGTTCATCGGTGGGTTTGATGAAACTCAGAAGTTTTTGCGCTAATCGGTATGTAGTAGGTATGCTGCGTTGATTAATCCTGCAAAACTAACCCAAACGATATATGGCCAAACGAGAATTGAACCGTTTTTGTTCCCTTCGTAAATCAAGTATGCATAAACGATAGTGAAAACAGCCATTATCACGCATAGAATCGTTGATTGTAGATATTTTGCATCGTTGAAAACGCTGGGCCACATTAGATTTGCAACCATTTGTATTGCGAACAATGCTATTGCAATATTCCTGTAATTTATGTCGCTGCGATTAACTAAAGTCGTGTAGAAACTGATTGCTAGAGTAGTGTATAAAACAGCCCAAACTGGACCAATAATCCAGCCAGGTGGCTGAAAAAACGGTTCGTATTCGGAATTAAATGTCATTGGAAATCTTCTCGCAAAAATTTGTCAGAGTGCTCGTGCCAGGACAAACGGCGTAGCCGTGTCCAGCACAGCACCGGCTCGTAGTGTTACGTTAATAGGTGCTCGTGCCGGGATTTGAACCCGGGTCGCCGGAATGAAAACCCGAAATGATGGACCACTACACCACACAAGCAGACATCCCCTGCGCAGAGATGATTATTCATGAATGTTGGGGTCGGCGGCCAATCCGTTCCACCAGCGAATTCCGACCCACGCAAGGCCTATTGTGATGATAAGAGCCGCACCAATGAGTACTTCTCTGTCAAGAAGCCACCATATTGCATCGAGGGCTTTTTGGCCATAAATTCCGATCAAGAGTGCTTCCAGTCCAAATCTCAAACCCCTGCCTAACAAACCAGCAATAATGAACGGCTTCATCTTCATTTCACCCATGCCTGCTGCCCATCCAAACACCTTGTAGGGGATAGGAGAGAATGCAGCAATGAATGTTCCAGCAGTTCCGTACCTGATTGTTAGCGCCTCTATCTTCTCTAAATGTCTCTCCGCCTTGAAGCGAATGAAAACAGTGCGGCCCCATTTCCTTCCGACGCAGTATCCAATTATGCTACCGAGTACACTGGATACTGCAACAACAATCCATAGCCAGAATATTAGCGCAGTATCACCTTCAGCGGCAACCAACATCGGCAAAAATAGCAAATCTGGAGGAACTGGTTGAATAATTGCCTCGGTAAATGACATAGCGGCTAGACTAATCCAACCGAACCCGTCAAACCAGTCGACAATCGACTCCTTCCACGACATCTAAATGCTGGCGCACCTTCCCTGCCCATGAACCCTTTCTCAATCGAAGTCTTGATTGAGGTAAATCGAGACCGGATGTTAGATGCCGGTACTCGATACAGCAGCATTACTCCACTGGCCGGTTAATCGGCTACAGGGTGGCATTGTGGCTCATAGCCAGTTGGATGAGTTGAGGAAACTATCTCCTGAACGGGCAATGCTTGTCGAATCAATCGACATGAATTGGATGAGTTGTGGGTTGGATGAGGCAACAGAAGCAGCCACCAAAACCGGAGACTTGCCTAGATTAAGCCCGGTTGATTTAGAGATCCTCGCACTAGCAATTTCTACTGGTGAGAAGTTATTCACAGATGATTATTCACTTCAGAACGTCTGTAGGAGTCTTGGTCATCAGTTTGAAGCGGTCTCGAACAAGAAAAGCACACAGCAGTGGGGCTGGCAACTGAAGTGCATCGGATGTAAAGCGACAAAGAAGGTCGATTCACAAACAGAGCAAGAATGCGAGATTTGTGGTTCACCAATGAAGGTGAAACGAGTACGATGATTTAGTATCGAGTTCAGTCTTCTTTTTCTGAAAGTTCTTTTTCAACTTCTTCAGTTGTCTTTCCGGATGGGTCAATACCGGCTTCTTCCGCCTTTTGTGCAACATCCACAGCTTTGGTCTTCCCACCGGCTTCCAAATCTGCTTCAGTATTAGCAGTTGATGGCTCTCCGGTAACTTCTTGCAGGCCTTTGTGGAATTCACCTTTTGATTGTCCAGCAGCTCTCGCCAACTTTGGAAGGCGCTCAGCTCCAAATAGCAAAAAGAAGATTGCAAGTAGAATCATTATCTCAAATGGTCCGAACCTCATTGTGTTCCCTCTGAAGGTAGCCAGCCGCTTCGGCTTTGTCAATCAATCGGCTGTCAACCACCAGAAACCGGCGGTAACAGGGCGATTTCATCACCATCATGAACAGGTTCGTCTTCGCCAACCCTAACACCGTTGATATTCAGCATCAGTCCCTTGTTTAGCCAATCCTCTAAGCCAAGTTCTTCCAATACAAATCTCACCGATGAGTTTGGTAAGAGGTCCACATCATGCTCTCTACCGCCTAAAGATTCAGCGAGTGGACCAAATGCGAGAACTTTGGCTTGCATGTGCACGCCAGCAAGCGGTATCTTATCAACTCGTGGCGCTGTGTCCCGGGTGATGGCGGTTGCACTTTCTTGTCAAGGCCTTTGGAAGATATACGAAATGGGCGACGAAAAGGTCCAGGCTGTTCGTGGCATAGACCTTGAAATCACCAAAGGTGAAATGGTTGCAATAATGGGTCCATCAGGTTGTGGGAAAACAACCCTGCTGAACATCCTTTCAGGAATCGATGAGCCATCTGCGGGCCAGGTAATGGTTGCAGGAAAGCCATTGTTTGGAATTAGTGACGATGAGAGAACAGATTTACGCGGAAAAGAAATGGGCTTCATTTTCCAAAAATTCCACCTCTTAGATGTAATGAATGCGGTAGAGAATGTAGAGATTCCACTTTTACTAATGGGCACTGAGCCGTCAGATGCCAGAACATCTGCATCATCTGCATTAGAAAAAGTAGGGTTGGCGGATAGATTGACTCACCGTCCCGCCGAGTTATCTGGGGGGCAACAGCAAAGAGTGTCAATTGCCAGAGCAATCGTACACAATCCCTCAGTGATACTTTGTGACGAACCTACTGGTAATCTTGATTCAGAGACAAGTCGACAGGTGATGGAACTACTTGTGGATTTGAATCGTTCAGGTTCTACACTTGTCATCGTGACGCACGATAATGAGATAGCAAGTCAATGCTCGAGAATTGTTAGAATAAATGATGGCAGAATCTTAGTCGAAGAGGAATAAGAATGTTGATTGAAACCATAGCAGTTTTTGCTCTAATTACACCAATTAGTGCATCTGCAGCATGGTCTCTACGGAATGATGTAGAGAAGAAATGGCAAATTTTGCTCCTATACATTGGACCTATAATTGATGCATGGTTTGTATGGTTGTTAATGGACTGGCTCGATTTTGGATTTGTCGCAACATGGGGATGCACAATTTCAGCCGGAATAATCTCGAATTTGCTAATTCAACCCATGTTGTCACCACGGCGATTGATGGTTTTCAGGCTGTCATGGCAACAGGTTTTGCGTCGGCCAAGGCAAGCGGCTTTGATGATGGCAGGTTTGCTCGTCGCCTCCTCAATCATTACATCATCCCTTGTGATTGGAGATAGTTTAGATGCAACACTGAGCAAAGAAGTTGAAGCGGTTTACGGAGATACTGATATTCTCATTTTTCAGAATGATCGCAGGACAGGTTTTTCACTTGATATGGATATTAATTTGACATCATCATTCGGTCAGAAACTTACACAGCAAGGTATTGCTGACAAATGGTTGCACGGCATAGATACAACTGTTACACTTTCCAAGGCGGACGGGTTAGCACTCCCCTCCGCTGCTTGGTATGCATACGAAGGATGGAGTGGCGTATCAATTAATCAAGTCGCAGCAGACGAGTTAAGCTTGAGCAAAGGTGACCCTCTGGAAGTTGCTTGGTATTCCTTTACAGACGACGGAGAACTGCTTCGAGAGAGTAGGAATGTTACAATTACATCTGTAATCTCTATGGATGGAAAGGGTTCTATGGCCGGTACAAAATCTCCAGCATTATTCTCTGATTTAGGCCTCGCTCAGGAGTTACAATCTAAATCCTCGAAAGTAAACATGCTACGCGTCTCGCTTGTCGGTGAAGGGGGTGCTACCGGAGCTGTTTCTGCTATTGAGGAAATTCTAGATGGCTTAATCGATGCAGAAGATTCTGGTTTCGAAATAACAACAGAAGGAGAGTCAATGTCAATCTCTAACGGTAACGGATTAGGCAGGCTCGACGAAAATTTCATGTCTTCTTGGTCTGAAAACAAGTCTTCCCTAATCGGGCAAGGGACCTCGATGGAAGTCCTACAAGTACCTCTCATTCAGATTCAACAAGGTGCGAAAATTATGTCCCTGCCCGATGATAGAATCGAAGAGATACTTATCGATGATGAGGGAGTTTGGTATGTGTCTGGAGGAGCAGTATCATTCCAAAAGCAAGGAGGTGGTTCAAGCCATGAGTGGCAAGTTCCAGATGGTGGCTTGGTCAATGACGTAACCCTTCTCGATGATTCATTATTGGTCGCACATAGTGATGGTTTGGTTGAGGTTTTCACGGACGATGACGAAGAAGAAGTTCATCATATCAAAGGAGAAGAGGTAATCGTTGCCGCTCAATTTACCCAAGACTTACCTGATTTGCCGAGCACAATATTCTCCATGGATTATCTTCACACGAATGGCGAGGATTGGCTTGCAGTAAGTCATTTGACAGGAAAAGAGGTCTATCGCTATCAGCAGGGTGAATGGGAATTAACTGAATTTGAGGGAGAGTGGCTCCACTATGATGGAGAGATGTTAATCGGTTCGCCGACTGATGGCTGGATTACCGAATCGGGAGTTGAATCTCCCGGATATTCTGCAGTAAAGAGTGGTTTATTGGTTGAAAGCGGTACTGTTTACCGCTTCAATGGTACTACAACTGTAGTCAAGGATTTTAGCCCAGAATGCGATGAAAGGGTGTTTGCAATACAACCAGGTTATGAACAAGACAATGGAGCACTATTCTGTAGTTCAGATTTCGGTGTGATAATCGATGATGGTAGCCTGTCACCTCGCTTACCTCTAACGGTTGACATCGGCGGTTTTGGCATAATGCCTCAGATGTTTTTGGCAACAAATGGTAATCTGTCACCGCCAAGTGGAGACATTCTAATCTCTTCCCGTCTTTCTTTGCTTAACCAATCAGAAAACGTTCTAGTCAACGGTTTAGTTCCGTGGGCATATGGAGATACGCTACCCACAATTCTGCAAATCGAAGGAAATATGTCTTCGATAGATGCCCCTGGCTTAGACGAGTTGGAATCAATAATTATCGGACTGATCAACTTAACCGATGCTGAAGAATTAGCCTCTGCATCCGAAGGAGAGCGTAGTATTCTAGTGGTAAATCAAGGCAATCAATCTCAAATTCTTGAGTGGCTAGATTCAATCTCGGGTGTAGATTCAATGAATTTGAAAATAGTTCCTGCGAAGGAAAACGCCCTCGCCGCAGCAGAAGAGGGGGCCGGAGCATTATCTGCCATGTTCCTAGTATTCGGATCGTTCACCATAGGTGCGGGATTGCTACTCGTGCTTACAATTGTTATGATGCTAGCAGAATCAAGGCGAGTGGATGAAGCCATAATTCGCTCTATTGGGCTCAAGCGTTCTGACATGCGTTCCCTAGCGCTCATGGAAGGTATGTTCACCTCCTCCATTGCGTCTTTCCTTGGCGGACTGTTCGGATTATTGCTGGCTTGGATGGTTTCAGCTGCATTTAGCAGCGTATTCGCAAGTGCTGGTGCAGACGGCATAGCCTATTCTTTCAGCTTTGAAAGCGTACTAATCGGAATGTCTCTCGGCTTTGTAATTGCAATGCTGACATT
>JBMYVD010000051.1:0-5750 GCA_049606035.1 Candidatus Poseidoniaceae archaeon
TTCAATCTTGGATCGAATTGTGTAGGATTTTTCAGCTGGAGTATCCTTTACTCTGACCACTTCACTTCTGTTTGATGGACGGATATCAGAGACCTCAATGCTGCCGTTAGCGCTGGAGTTAATGGCTTCTAGAATAACTGCTGCATCGATATTTCTCTTGATAGGTTTCTTCATTTCCATGACAAACGGTCTGCCTCTGCCTAGGCATCTAACATCGATATCTTCTCTACCCATTCCGTGGAAAGCATGCTCCTGGCTACCAAACATTTCCAAAAGTGGGTCTCCAATTAGACCCTGAACAGACGACTTGTATTGCAAACCGGTTTGGTCACATTTTTCGCAACCACGGCCTTTGCATGCACGGCATGGCCATTTTGTTTGTGGGATACCTCTCTCTAATTTTCGATATCTACCGTAGAAGTAATGAGAGCGAATATCCAATTCAACAGTCAGTGTAAGAACGTCAATCAATGCCAAAATTTCCGGCTTATCGATAACTAGGTTTTGACCGTCGCCAAGGTCACTAAGTTGGCGGGCAACCTCCTCTACCAAGCTAGATTTGAGAGGTGCTGAGCCACCTGCACCAAACCGCTTTCTTAGGTGGTCTTCGGCTTCGGTTTGATCCTTTGGAATACGTGCGCCTAGTTGTAGCCGGGAGCATTCTCTTTCACCAATTTCTTCTTTGATTAACTCAGCAAGAAGTGGAGCTTCTTCGAACAAATTTTCACAGAATGGACATAATGGGTTTGTTTCTCTTGCAGACGCCATTGTAGAATCTGTTCCAACGACTTGTGCCCTAATCTCAACACCTGATTCATATGTTGACTGACCGAACCTTTTCTTCCCGCCAACTCTTCCTAAACAATGGTTACAGGTTCCTATTCTAACCAAATGCTTGAGCCCTGCTGGCTTTGGCGCTGCTGGGATTTCTTCTTCCCCTGTATCGAGCTGTAAATCCTCATCCTCCCAATCCGGCTCAGCGACAATTTCTGCTTCCTCACCAGCATCATCCCAAAGAGAATAATCGGTTGAACCGAAGCCTGCGTTGGCGTAAGACATCCAGTCGTCGTCTTCGTCTGGAGTATCCTTCAAGTCATCTTTATCGGACATAGAATCACCATTCCTAGAGGGGCCAACCCCTTGCTGGAACGTACAGAGGGACCAGCCCTCCCCTCAAAACTCCTTCCTAAGGAAATGCGATTATTCAAGAACCATAGCCGGAAACTCACACCATGGCGGGCGAGGCTGTTGAGGTTGGGCAATTTGTTGCCCTTGCTCGCAGCGCTTTAGTCAACGAACCGTATCTGAGTAATGCTGCAATAATTGGCGAATTAACCAAATTCACTTTGGCGCGTTCTGGGCACACATACTTCACTCTCACAGATAGCCAAGGTTCGATTGACTGTGTTCTATTTGGAGGCAATTCTTCCTTTCTCTCTCAAGGAATCAAGGAAGGCTCGAAACTAATCGCAATCGGTGGAATAGATGTTTACGTAAAGACTGGAAGAATGCAATTCAAAGCATCTAGAGTCCAACCGGTAAAGAGTATTGGAGAACTGGAGAAAGCACGTCAAGAGTTAATCCAAAGATGGCGTGATGACGGCACTATGGACAGGCCGAGAAATCAGCCACCGCTGATACCGAAAAAGTTGCACATAATAACCGGTGCAGGCAGTGCTGCCCTGGCTGATATGGAGCGATTAATCGCTGACAGATGGCCTAATTTTTCTTATACCGTAGTCCCTGTTTTAGTTCAAGGAAATGAAGCACCAGGCCAAATAGTTAGAGCAATAAAATACGCACAAAATCATGCTGATTTGATAATTGTTGGAAGAGGTGGGGGTTCACCTGAAGATCTGTGGGCATTCAATCTTGAATCTGTATGCCAAGCAATAATCGATTGTCCGATACCCGTCGTCAGTGCTGTGGGGCATGAATCAGATTACATGGTCAGCGACATGATTGCTGATGTAAGGGCGTCAACTCCATCCAATGCAATTGAAAGAGTCATTCCAATCAAAGAAGAATTACTTGCCATGGTAGCCCAAGCACAAGACCGTTTGGATTTTGCAGTTGACAAATTGTTTTCAAGAAAGAATGAGATTTTGGCGAACCTAACCCTTAGACTCAGTGCTGCACCAATGCGTGGTATTTCGAGAGCAAATCTACACCAATCAAAACTAGGAGATAGAATGAATTCTGCCCTAGAACGTTTCTTCCTAATTCAAAAAAATCGGCTCACGGGATTGGAATCCATCCTCAAATCAACCAATCCAACGAGGGTTTTGGAGAGAGGATATTCAATGGCCGTTGATGAACAAGGAGTTCCCGTGACTAGTGTCGCGGGTTTGAAACAAGGTGACCCCCTCACGGTGGTATTGAAGGACGGCAAAGTTGAAACTGAGGTGAGATAATGAGATATGCTGAATCTATGAAAAGACTGGAAGAAATTGTAGCTGCACTTGAGGCCGGAGGCACTGACTTAGATGAGACATTGAAACTCTTTGAAGAAGGCTCCAAACTCCTAAAATCCTGTCAGGAAGAACTCGCAGATGCTGAAGGAAAAGTCGAAAAATTACGCTTGGAGGATGTTGAGTGAGTAGAAAACATGCGGCTCTTCAAAGAAGAGTTGCCAGGCTTGCTGCAGAGTGGAAAGACCCACACGATGAGTTGCCTTGGGCAAAGAGAGATATCGTTCAAAACATCGAAGTCGCCGAAGATGGCGAGGTTACGATAACCGTCAAACCAAGTAGGCCACATTGCCCTTGTTGCCTCCTAGACCTAGACAATTTCAGAGGTAAATTATTGCAAACAAAGGGCGTATCATTTGCAAGCCTCACAGTGGTTGGAATACCTGCAAGCGACCGCTGGACTAGGACTATCAATCGGAGTATGTGAGGATGGAAGACGATTGGAACGATTTGGCACAAAGTGACAAAGAAGGGCCATCATTAGTTTCACAAGTTCTGTTAATCACTGGTGTTTGTTTGATGGTCATGGTATTCTTTCTAGGAATGTAGACTTCACCGAAGTTACAGTGGTGTAACTCGTAGTTTAAATAAAACAAAATCACTATTCTGAAACATGGAAAGTGATTCACAGGATGTTTGTGACCCAAGATATGGTGAGGTTGACAAAATCCTTGAACAGTTAACTAAATCAAAAGCACTTCACATATTGATGGTCTTGGATAGATCATCGACCCCATTGAGATTCTCTAACCTAAAGGAATTAGTGGATGCCCCGTCGACTACTGTATCTCGCAGGCTAAAGGAGTTAGAGGATTTTGGACTGGTTAAAAGAGTCCATGACAAGGATGTCAAGGCCACACTGTATGCAGCAACTGATGACACAAAATCACTGAGTCCAGTAATGCAATCGATGTTTGATTGGGCCTCAATCCGATATGAGAGGAATACGCCTTAAGCCCACTTTTCCCATTGATTGGTTGCCTGATTCCTGTAATACCAGACTCCACTTCCTGCTGGATGCTCGAGGTATTCATGTCCATCTTCTGGACTGATGCCACCAACTATGCTAGCATCTGGATGAGTAGCGACTGCCGCTGCAACAACTGGACTGTGGTCATAATCTCGCATTGCTAACTCTTGCTCGAGCAAGTCGCTCCTCTCTGAAGCATCCGTTGTGTCACCAAGACCAAAGTAGGCTTCACTATTTGCTATCGCTGCAAGTTGATTCTCATCCATTCCCTGTAAATCTTCAATCAATGTGACAATCTTCTCTCTTGTTGTCTTCTTGATTTCATTATTTGTGTAGCGTCCGGTTAGGTCTGCACGCAACTGTTCAAGCTCTTGGTTCAACATGTTGGAGTCAGAATAGTATGCTTGAACAAGAGATTGAAGGTAAATCAACTCTTTTTCTTCCTCACCAGTTAACTTGTGTGAACGCCTCAACACCTGCACCCACTTGAAGGCTTCAGGAAGCATTGCTGCAACCATATTTGTTTGAAGAAGTGCAATAATTGCGAGGAAAATTGCTCCAAATCCAACCGTTGTCGTTACAGTATCTCTATCACCTGACATTAGAGATTCGATGAACGATTCTTCGGTTTCCGAATCTGACGATTCTTCTTCCGATTGAGTTGTAATTTCACATCCGTTTTCGTCGACAGATACGCCTTCTGTTGTATCTGCACACAAGTCTTCAGAATCTAGTACTCCATCTGAATCTGTATCTAGCGGGATTGTTCCGTTTACCTCGTCGTATTGGTCAGGTATTCCATCGCCGTCGCCATCCGAGCAGCCAAAGAAGTCATCTGCGGTTGAATTACCATTTGTGGTCGGACAATGGTCAGAGAACTCAGCTCCTTCTATGTATTGTCCAGGCCAGACGAATAATCGAGTATCATTCCAAGAGGAATTACCCCAATTATCTCCATATCCATCGCCATCCGAATCAGCCCATTGTGTTGCAAGATTAGGGAATGCGTCCGCATTATTTCCAGATTGGTTATCACCGTAACCATCCCCATCTGAATCGTTAGTTTGAGTTGCATCTTCAGGGAATGCATCGTCCAAATCAAGAATACCATCTTCGTCGGTATCTAGGAAATTGTCTATCAGTGGGTATTCATCGGAATTATCACCGATACCGTCGCCATCTGAATCCTCAGACTCATTTGCATCGTTGGGGAACACGTCAGAATTGTCTCCAACGCCATCGCCATCGCTATCTACTGATTCATTGGCATCTTCAGGGAATGCGTCTGCATTGTCGCCGATTCCGTCGCCATCAAAGTCGAATTGTTCCAATGCATTCAATGGGAATTCGTCTGCATTATCACCCACGCCGTCGCTATCGGTGTCATGGGTTTCATTAGCATCAAACGGGAATGCATCGAATGTATTTGCATGTCCATCGCCATCTGAATCTAAACATCCTAATCCTGGGAATGTTGAGTTGCCATACTCTAACGGGCAGTTATCAGGATCGGTTCCAAGAGGGTTGTCGCCGTATCCGTCGCCATCGGTATCATTCCACTGAGTAGAATCTGAAGGGAAGTTGTCAGGGTTATTTCCACTGACATTGTCTCCATAACCATCTCCATCTCCATCAGTGCACTGTGTAACATCGTATGGGAATTCATCAGCGTTAACTCCTGATGGATTATCACCGCAACCATCCCCGTCATAGTCACTGAATTGAGTAGGGTCGTCTGGGAAAGCATCGCCAGAATTGCTGTATCCATCGCTGTCGTTGTCCGGGCATCCGGTTTGGTCGATTGTCGAATCTCCGTATGATTGTGGGCAATCGTCGGAAGTGTTTGGAATTCCGTCACCATCTGAATCGTATGTCTCGTACTCGAAAGTTACAGGGACATCGACCTTACTTCCATTTTCTAGCCAAATTGCTAGGTTTACAACTTCACCGTCAATGTTACCAGCAGGAGATGTAAACGTCATTGTCTCGTCATCTAGCACCGTTGCAGTTACGTTACCATATCCTACAAACTCGACTTGAACCTCACCAAGTGGCTCGTTTGTATTCACGATTTGTTGAATCATTTTCAGATTGGTATTAGTATCGTCATAGTATGAAATGAATATGTTATCGTTTGAGTCAATGGTCACAGAAGGATACATCCCTCCAGATGTATCTAGAGTAGAAAAATTCCATGATGAGCCATCGTGATATGCATACTCCAATTCTTGATTCCCATTATCGTAGTATGCAACGTGCAGATTATCTTGTGAGTCAATGGCTATTGATGGGTACATACCAACATCGCC
>JBMYVD010000051.1:5849-9878 GCA_049606035.1 Candidatus Poseidoniaceae archaeon
TGAGCTATCCAAAATTGTAGGCTGCCAAAGATTCGTTTGAGTATTGTAATCTGCATATTTTAGGTCGCCATTCTCATCATCATAATACACAATGTGTTTCGCGTCACTTGAGTCGATGGCGATTGATGTGCCATAGTCAATTTCTCCTGAACTCCCAGAATCAATAACTGAATCTGACCATGTGGTTGTGCTACTTCCGGATTTATGTGCTAATTCAAGGCGGTCATATGTTTCAGAAACATAGGATATCCAAGGCTTATTGTTTGAATCCAAGGCGATTGAAGTCCACTCACCCGTAATTGATCCCCAGTCAACGGTATAATCTGACCAAGTTCCTCCGCTAGATGCTGATTTTGTGGCATGCTTTAGGTCCATATTTCTAGCCCAATAAGAAACGTGAATCACATCATTAGAATCAATCTCTAATGAAGAGTACATACCCGCTTGACCGTTGCTACCGCCATCGTCGATGGTACTGCGAACCCATGAACCTCCCACATTTGTAGCATACTTGAGATCCCAATTGTTCAGATTGCCGTAAGAGATGTGCACCTTGTCATTGGAATCTACGTCGATCGATGTGTATCTTCCGATGTATCCGCCACCGTTGTCTATTGGATAGTTATTCCAAGAACCTCCTGCATTTGATGCATACTTTAGATGACCATTTGTTGAGTCACGATAAGCAATGTGAAGTTCATTGTTGGAGTCTGCTACGATTGAGGAGAACTTACCTACATCCGCTGAAGAATCAATCGTGAAATTTTCCCAAAGTTCTGGTTCTGGGAAAAAGGATGAGAAATCTGAACCAGTTAGTGTTATGTTGTCACCACCAAAGTGAGAACCCGAACTCGGATAGATTAACCAAGATGGATTTCTTGCTGATTCAGAATGACTGACTTCCTCCGGGAATACACCATCATACTGTTCTAGTAACATTCCCGAACTAGAACAACACAGGAAAATAATCGCCAGCAGTATTGCTCTTCGCACGTACCCTCCATTACTGCAATTGATTTAATTCTACGGTTACATCAGTGTTACTCCAAACGCTGAGACTGTTTTTTCGCCATGAAAGCCAAGCGTATGCAGGCAGAGAAGTAAGACAAACTGAAGCAATCCAACAAATTGCTGAGCCTGTGTAAATTCCGTATTCAGGGAGTGCGTAAGGTGCAATCAGAGAATACATTCCTACCGAAGAGCCTCCAAGCATCATTGGACCTGCTGCCCCTGTTGGTACATCAGCGCCTTGTGCTATCCACAAAGCTACCATTGTGGTTAGGAATATTGCCGGGAATACGGAAGCCAGTCCTGCTATTATCGGCAAACCCATACTCGAAAATTGTACAGCAATACCGATTGCAGTCGCAGCAGCTAAGCCTCTCATAACTAGCACTTGCTTAGTAACTGAGTTCCTTCCTTTAGGAGCCTTAATCGGTATCCAGGTCATCCACAACCCAAGGCTAACAAGACACACAAAGCCCGCTATGCCAACGCTCAACTCTGAAAAATAATTCAGAGACTCTGTAAGTGATATAGTCATCAATACGGCAAGAATTGACCAGAATCCTAGGGATACAAAAATCATCTTTGCTAATGTTGCATCCGGGTTGATTCTTGGATAAACAACCCAAGAAGCAACGAACAGAGCATTCAACAACATCCAAAATGGAATCAGAGACATGCTCGTTGCTAAGTCTTCCTTCCCTGCTTCTACATACATTCCCATTGCGGCTGGCACTATTGTAGTAGGAAGAGTTCCAAGAACTCCGCCAACTATGCCTCCCCACTTCTCTATCGCTACCGTAACCAGCACCGCGACGATACCAGCCAATAGCGCTGAGAGAAGTATCGTCTGCATACCCACGCCACCTCGGTTAAGGGTATGGATATTGGCTTCAGTCTGAGATTTCGCCTAACTTATTTTGAAGAGTTTCAAAACTTGAGCCCGACCATGAATCAACCAATTTACCCTCGGAAAAAACTGTGTTGAACGGAAGAGTATCTATTCTTGAAATCCATGGATAGGTCTGCTTCAATTGTGCAAAACCTGGTTTGTCCAAAGTCAATTTGGCAAGAGTGATTTGTTTCTCAAAAGATGCCTCAGTAATATGTTCCTCAAGGATTTGGCATTCCTCACAATCTGATTTTGTAAACATCACATAGCAATATTTTTTGTTAAAAAATTCTATCCAATTAGAACTATTCAATCCAAAAATTACAGCCATTGATTTCACTCCGAATGTTCGTTTGTTAGTTCCCTCTAACACTACATTTCATATGTAATTACGTATTCCTGTACTTCATGCGCGGAATGGGCGATGAAGGCGGATGCCCCGTAATGCACGGAGCACACAGCACAAGCAATACGGGAACAAAGAACACTGACTGGTGGCCAAACCAACTGAATTTGGCTATTCTACACCAACACGATACAAAATCCAACCCAATGGGTTCCAATTTCGTGTACAAAGATGCGTTCAACTCAATAGACTATGCAGAACTCAAGGCTGACCTACATGCACTAATGACAGACAGCCAAGATTGGTGGCCAGCAGATTACGGCCACTATGGACCATTCTTCATTAGAATGACATGGCACGCTGCTGGTACATACAGAATTGGTGATGGACGTGGTGGAGCAGGTACAGGTGCAATGAGATTCGCACCATTGAACAGCTGGCCTGATAACGGAAACCTAGACAAGGCTCGCAGACTACTTTGGCCAATCAAGCAGAAGTACGGTAACGGAATCAGTTGGGCTGACCTACTCGTTCTAACCGGAATCGTTGCAATCGAGTCAATGGGCGGCCCAGTATTCGGATTCGGTGGAGGACGCCCAGACATTTGGCACCCTGAAGAGGACATCTACTGGGGAGCAGAAGATGAGTGGCTTGGTGACAACAGATATGGCGACACACGCCAGGATTTAGAAAACCCACTTGCTGCGGTTCAAATGGGATTGATCTACGTTAACCCTGAAGGACCAAACGGCAACCCAGACCCTCTTCTGAGCGCTCAAGACATCAGAGAAACTTTCGCAAGAATGGCAATGGATGATGAAGAAACCGTCGCTCTAACCGCTGGTGGACACACCTTCGGTAAGGCTCACGGTGCTGGAGATGCTGCTCACGTTGGTGCAGAACCAGAAGGCGCTGCAATAGAAGAGCAGGGATTCGGGTGGATTAGCACACACGGCTCTGGTAAGGGAAGAGACACTATCACTTCCGGAATCGAAGGAGCATGGACTGCAAACCCAACCCAATGGGATAACGGTTACTTTGACCTGCTGTTCAAGTACGAGGACAGTTGGAAGTTGGTAAAGAGCCCTGCTGGTGCAAACCAATGGACTCCAGAAAACCCTGATGAAGAAGACATGGCACCGGATGCTGAAGACTCTTCAATGAAGGTTCCAACAATGATGACTACTGCAGACATGGCAATGATCCGTGACCCTGCTTACAGAAAGATTTCCAAGCACTTCCACGAGAACCCTGACGCATTTGGCGATGCATTCGCTCGTGCATGGTTCAAACTTCTTCACCGTGACATGGGTCCAAAGGCAAGATACCTAGGACCTGATGTACCTGCTGAAGACCTAATCTGGCAAGACCCAGTTCCTGCTGGCTCAAAATCATACGATGTTGGTGCTGTCAAGGAAGCAATCAAGGCAAGCGGACTTTCAATCCCTGAGATGGTTGAAACCGCTTGGGCAAGCGCATCCACATTCCGTGGCTCTGACTTCCGTGGTGGAGCAAATGGCGCTCGCATCAGGCTAGCTCCTCAGAAGGACTGGGAAGCAAACAAGCCTGAGCAGTTGTCCAAGGTACTTGGTGTTCTAGGCGGAATCGCTGAAGCAAACGGTGCAAGCATCGCTGACACAATTGTGCTAGCGGGTAACGTCGGTATTGAAATGGCATGCGGAAAGGAAGTTCCATTCACACCAGGCCGTGGAGATGCAAGCGCTGAGCAAACAGACGCTGATTCATTCGGAGTTCTAGAGCCTGTATCCTGTGGTTTCAGAAACTT
>JBMYVD010000052.1:0-9327 GCA_049606035.1 Candidatus Poseidoniaceae archaeon
CAGGTAATGTTGCGAATGAAAGCAGAAGACCCGGAAGTTGGCGGAGTAGACCATGCGTTTAGAGCAGGCCAAGCATACGGAGTTTCCTGTGTTTTGAATCACCTGATTGACCAGTTAACAGACGTGGCATCAATCACCTCACTACAGGCTTTAGATGACTTCTCAGACACCCTTCACAACGACATCTTGATTCAAGCTAGAGCTGCCGGTTTGACCGTTGAATTATTGGATGCGAAGGGCGAAATTTTGTTTGAATGATTATCAAGCAAAAATGGGATACTCCGGCGCGATGAAGACAATATTCGCGTCGGTGCCTTCATAACAGGGTGGTCGGTCGGCGACTTGCTTCTAAAGCATCGAGGGAGTCATATGAGTAAACCCGTAAGCAAGACAAACCCAAATCTAGTCGATTTAATCGGCGATTTGAAGGCACAGTCTCGCGAGACCGGCGCACCTCTGTGGCGAGATGTCGCACTACGTCTCTCAAAGAGCCGTAGTAACTGGGCACAACCAAACCTTAGCCGCTTGAGCCGCCACTGCCCTGAGGGCGTAACAGTCCTCGTACCGGGCAAGTTGCTCGGCAGCGGAGAGGTTTCGGCTAAGCACGACGTCGCCGCATACAGTGTAAGCGCTGGAGCCCGTGAGAAGATTGAAGCAGCAGGAGGCAGAGTCCTTTCGCTTGCTGAATTAATGAACGAAAACCCAAACGGATCGGGGGTGTACATCCTTGGCTGAAGGCAAGACATTCGTCTACGACGCTGATGGTCTAATCCTAGGTCGTTTGGCTAGCACAGTTGCTGACCTTCTGTTGAAGAGCACACGTGCTGGACACAGTGACCAAGTGGTTATTGTAAACGCAGAGAAAGCAGTCATTTCTGGCAAGCCTTCCGCTGTTTACGCAAACTACCACGAAAAGTACGCACTAAACCACGCTCGTAAGGGACCTTACTTCCCACGTATGCCTGACATGATTCTGAAGAGAACAGTCAGAGGTATGCTACCATACCAGGCAAAGAGCAGTGGACGCCGTGCACTACGCAATCTACGTGTTGAAATCGGCTGCCCAAGCCACCTATCAGGTGACCTTCCAGAAGGCCACGAAGCAGGTGACGACAGCAAGATTCGACGCCCACTTCCACAGCGTTTCGTACGCTTGGGAGATATCAGCGCTAACCTAGGCGCACCAGCACACCGATGGAACGGAGGTGAGCAGTGATGGCTCGCAAAGGAAAGAAAGTTGTACACACATCAGGTAAGCGCAAGACCGCAGTTGCTCGTGCAACGGTAAAGGCAGGTAAAGGAAGAGTTCGTGTAAACAGTGAACCAATCGAAATCCTACAACCAGCTCTTTCTCGCCGCAAGGCAATGGAACCACTAATCATTGCAGATGCAATGAACCGCCTATCCAAGGTTGACATCAACATTCTAACACAAGGTGGCGGAGTTATGGGTCAAACCGACGCAATCAGAACCGCAATCGCTCGTGGACTAGTTCACTACAATGGTGGCGCCGAGGGACTTGATGAAGAACTTCGTGACGAATTCCTACGCTTTGACAGGAGCCTTTTGGTTAACGACCCACGTCGTAAGGAACCAAAGCACCAACTTGGTCGCGGTGCTCGCAGAAAGAAGCAGAAGTCTTACAGGTGATTTAGATGATTATACCAGTACGTTGTTTCAGTTGTGGTGCACTTATCGCTCACAAGTGGGAAGAATTCAATGAAAAGAAAGATGCGGGAACTGACGTTATGACAGCACTTGACGAACTTGGTTTCGAAAGATACTGCTGCCGCAGAATGTACGTTTCACACATCGATCTAATCGACGAAGTTGCACCATTCAGTGCATCCCGTGAGTGAATAGGTCCGATTCAGATTCCCCAGGCAAGGGCTTGTGGGTTAGCTTGGCCTATACTTGGCGGCTGGGGGCCGTCAGACCCCAGTTCAAATCTGGGCAGGCCCACTGCCTGGGGCCCATCTTCGAAATTAGTCACCGTAGGTGACTAGGAAGCAATGAGTTCATGTTGTATGAGGCATTACCCCTGAATATGAGACTTCGCTCTTTGTTTCTAGCAGCCTTGATGACACTTTCCGTATTATCGGGCGTTGTCGCTAATGATACCGTGACTACTCAGGATGTAGACATTTCCGGGAATTACGTAATGACTGGAAATTATACGGTCTCACATGGGACCACGCTGACAATTAAACCGGGAACTGTAATTGATATGCAAGATTACTGGATGAAGGTCGAAGGTACACTTGTCGCTGATAACGCGACAATTATGTCTTCAATACAAACTAGCGGCCAGGGTTCTCACAATGCAGGAGTCTGGGATGCATTGACCATATCTCAAGGTGGTACAGCAATCCTAGATAACGTGACTATTTCAAATGCGAAATCATGTATAATTGCTGATGGTACTCTGACTGCTACATCACTAATGATTGAGGATTGCTTAATTGGAATTGAGGTTGCAGGTCAAGCGGACATTTCTACTCTAACAATCGAGAGTGTCGACAACGATGGATTGAGAATTAGCGGCCTGGCAACACTTTCTGATGTAGTATTGACCGATACCACTACAGGACTCGCCTCAACTGGTACAGTCGCTCTAACTGGTGGAGATTTCACAAATACAGGCACAGGTGTTTCTCTGACAGGAGGAAGTGCAGACATTGAGGATTTGAATTTCGTAAGCGGTGTTGGAAATGCGGTCAGTATCAGTTCTAGTGCGTCAGGTGACATCGATGGAATGACGGGAACCTCAAGGAATGCAATCGTGGCAATCGATGCTAACGGATTCTCATTATCCAATATCGATATGACCGGTGAAAGGCTGATCAACTCATGGTCTGCAGGTAATTTGTCAATTTCTCATGCAGTTTACGAATCTACAAGTTCAGAAACACCAATCGACGTTAGAACTTCAGAAACTGTCACCCTTTCTCATGTTTCACTCACTGGCCAATTCACCTCATTGCAGGGTGCCTATGATGCTCCATGGATTGGAATGTCTCTGGCAGGAAGTGGAATTTACAAGATAGATAATTCATCAATAGAATCCACAGATACGGCGTTGATGACTAGCGGAACTGGCACTTTGTCAGTTTACGACACAACGTTCACCTCAGAGACCAATGGATTGTCTTTCTCAGGAATATCTGCGACTATTTTGGATTCGGTAACAGTCAATATGTCATCGGATGCAGTAAGTGGAATCGAAATATTGCAAGGTCACCATGAATTCTCACAATTAGAAGTAAACATGCCGTTCAACCAGTTTGAAACAGGTAGTACTGGAATTGAGGCATGGTGGTGCTCAATTGATTCTGATGAAGTTACGGTAAACGGATTTGCAAACAGTTTAGCATTATACGAATCGATGGCAGAATTCGATGACCTAAATCTTCTCGATTCAAGCGAGCAAGGCCTCTATGCGAGCTCCTCAATGGTTCATGTTTCTGATTCATTTGTAACCAAGGTCTCGGATACTGGCTTGAATATGGTAGCATCTAGTGCAATTTTGCGAACATGGGATGCATCTTATCACGAAGACGCATCGGTCATCGATGCAGACTCAGAGGTCACAGTCTGGTCTATGACTTCAACCAGCAATCTAGATTCAGACTCAACAGGAGACGGAATACTGAACTACGGTACAACTCAAACATTGAACATAGACACAGCGAACAGCAATCGCTTGTGGGAGATGACGGTAAGTTTCGAAGATTTGACAGGTAACCCGGTTGATGCAGATTGGCAGACTCTCGGTTTTAGTGGCACTGCAAGTACTGGTAGTGCGGTTTTGCCAGTGAGCGAGATAGGCTCTCAAATAACCGCTACATTCGCTGGCGTAGGTGCAATCTCTACGCCAACTGGGACTCAAGGAGGGACTCACACAATCCAAGTTCCTATCATGCCTCAAGGAGATTGGACTCTACCTGCGGGTACCGTAGTGGTACTCGGTCCAACAGAAGATGGAATGCCTCACTCAGCAGGCGGAAATATCACGATTCCAGCAAATGCTAACCTAATTCTCCAAGATACTGCGTTGGCTATTCCAGTAAATGCTACACTAATGGTTGACAGTTACGGCAACTTTGAGGGAGAAAACTCCGAATTCCACGGAGATGTTATTTCGCATTCTGCTGATTTTGCAAATTCGCCATCATCTAACTTGAGTGTTCATGGAGATGTATTTTGGACATCGTGTCAAAATGATATCGATGTATACAATCTAAACATCAATGGCGAGGTAGAACTCGATAATTCTTGTAAAGTTACAATTAACTCAGGTAGTGTTCCAACCAATACAACGGTTGGAGTTGGAGCAGTGTTTGAGATAGTCAACACACTCCATGTTACAGTCCTTGACAAAGGTGAACCGGTTTCAGGCGCTACCATTTCAGTAGGTGGTCAAAGCGTTTCAACTGACGCAGACGGGATGGCGACTAAATCCACAACATCTCTCGTAGTCGATTCTAGTGGTACAACAACCTCTGGTCTTGTTCAAGTTCAGATGAGCGTTGGGCAGATTACAGATTTGATGGGTTGGGATACCTCGATGTCGATGGAGCACACATTCATCGCCTCTACGATTTCTGGAGGCATTCTAGATTCTTGGCTTGAATTAGAAAAGGCTTGGAGTCCATATCATCTAACCTCTAATCTAGTTATTCCTGCAGGCGAGACAATGACTGTCAACGACGGAGTTTTCCTTCGTGTGGCAGACCAGGTTACAATTACTGTCGAAGGCACATTCAATGCAGGATATTCAACAATTTCATCGATGGGCGATGGTGCTAGATGGGGCGGTTTAGTAATTGGAGGAGATGCTGAAACAACCACTATGCTAATTGGTACAAGCATGGTTGAAGGGGCACCATTGATTTCTATTGAAGGCCAATCGGAAACAGTCCTAAGCCAAGCATATTTGGCACGCTCCAGCAGTGCAGAACCGCTTCTTCGCTCAACAGGTAGCGCCTTCATGGCCCAAATGAGTATTATTTCAACCACGTTTACAGATTCTGCTTCACATTGTATTGAATTACAGGGTTCAGTCGAATTCTACGCTGAAGATGTGGAAGCCAACAATTGCGAATCTGATGCATTGTGGGCACTGGGAACCTATCTATCGGTAGATGGAATGACAACTCAAGACCCGGTAACAATTTCGGGAGTCGAAGGCGAATTACACGATTTCCAAGGTACAGAAATTACTGTGGGCAACTTAGATGGCTTCTCTATGAGTGACCTAACCCTTGAATCAATTTACGGTGCAGACAACAGGGAAATCAACATCGACGGTGCAGTCATAACAGGCGCTCCAGCAATAGATTTCGATAATACCGCTGGAGTCTTGTCAAACCTCGTAGTTGATTGTGGAGGTAGTGGGACCGGATTCACATCTCACCACGGCCGTGCTTCATCATCAATTCAGGTTACAGAATCTACAATTTCTTCATGTACAAAGGGCGTTGATTTACACACGGATGGAGAATCAGCCCCACTCATTTTGACGGATGTTGAAATTGATTCCATGGTCGCTATTTCGAGCGATGGCTCTGACGTACTCATACAAAATGGGATTCTGAATGGCTCTCTAGACATCAATAATGCAACAGCAAATTTGTACGATGTACTCCCAACATCACAATCAACATCACTCGGAGAGATTCTAATTTGGTCTACACACATCTTTGATGTGAGATTAGGAGGTAGCGCACAGATAGCGAACCTCGTATTCGAAGTTGGAGACTACTGGACAGGTTCTGCAGAGGGCAGTAGCATACAGGTGTCCTTGCCAACGAAAGTAGTAGGTGATGCAGGTAGTGTAGATTACAATACAGTTCGAGTAATTGCTTCTGCACCAGATTTGCCTGATACAGACAAGTTCTGGACATTTGGAATCGGTGAAGAGGAAATCATTCAAATCGATATGATTGGTAACAAGGCACCAGAGGTTGAGATTATCATTCCAGATGATGGATTCAGAATCATGGAGACTCTTCCAATCGAGATTCGGGCTGTAATCAGTGATGATCTAGATTCGAATTCAGACTTGCAAATCGTTTGGAAAGTTACTGTAGGTCAAGATGAGGTAATGCGCTTAAACGGCGTATGGAATAATATCACCGACCTTTCAGAAGGCTCCTATGTTTTGAAATTAGAAGTTACAGATAAACAAGGGAAGATGGCTAGCGACTCACTTAGCTTTGAAGTGACATTACTCGATTCTGACGGAGACTGGGGCGCAACCTGCAATGCAGAAACTTGGTATGATAAGGAAGAGAATGTGTATTGTGGGCCTAATATCTATGATACAGATGATGACAATGATGGTTCACTAGACGTAAGAGATGCATGGCCAACAGACCCCTGTGCGAATATGGACACAGACGGTGATGGCCAGCCTGATAATGTTCAGTGTCCGTTAGGTGTAACGACTTGGCTGACTGAAGATCCTGATGATGATGGAGACGGTATTCCGGATGTTTCCGAAGGAGCAGGCTCAGGAGATGATTCTGAAGACAGTAGTCCAATCGGAACAATCATTTTCGTAATAATTTTCATCCTTGCTGCAGCATTCATGCTAATGCGCAGAAATGGAGATGTGGAGTGATGGTGGAACTAACCAGCACTCTACCTGATCCCGAATCAATGGCTCAGTTTTGTGTTGTAGTGTTAGCGATAATCGTTGTATGGGATGCTTGGTGGCTAGCACGTCAGCGAGTAGACATACCCGCTCTTGGAGACTTACCAGGTGGCGGTTATGCTTGGCAATCTAATCAATCCGAAGAGGTATCTAGGCAATGGGCTAACTTGATGACTGTAGGTGCAATGATGGTCTTACCATGGATGCTTGCTGAATTATCTAATACGCCAATGATTTGGGTGTGGATTTGGGATGCATTGCTGGCAATACATCTGATTTCTTTGCTGATACCAAAGCGATATGCAGTAACTAGTACACACCTTTTTGCTGATGGCCAAAGGTATGAGTGGAATAGATTGAGGCTGGCAAAAAAACAGCCGAAGAAGAGAATAATGTTGTTGCGCAAGGGGTGGGGCCCTTTCGGACCCCTACCCCTTGGCGGCGACAGGAGTGCGCTTGAGAAAGCAGCACTCCTGATTGTCACCATTCTTCAAGAAGAAGAGTGACTGCTCAATGAGCTAGGCATCGTTTGGTGTACAATTAGGCAATCAGGCTTCTAGAGCTTCTGATGCCTTCTTTGCACCCATCCATGCAACTACACCGAATCCGATCTTGTTGATCATGTCAGCGATGTTGTATGCGATACCCATGTACAGTTCACCCTTCTCACCGATATCGATGATTGCGACTTCTGGGCTGAATAGGTAACCTAGTGGGTAGATGATCCATCCGACGACAATGAACCAGCGTAGAGCATTTGCGCTCCACATTAGTTCAGGTGCAATCTTGGAATTGTCTACACCCTTACCAGAGGACCATGGTGTTCCGGTTGCTACGATAATCATAGCCCATCCCATACCACCTAGTAGTAGTGCTAGGTATGCGTCCATCAGTCCAGCTTCACCTAGGTAACCGAATCCAATCATGATGATAGCACCAGTGAAACAGATTCCAGTGAAACCTAGTCCAGCGAACTTGTCGTCAGTGATTGCATCCTTACCAACCAGGCTTGGGAACTTCAGTGCCATCAATGGTACTGTAATGATCCAATCCATGTATCTATACTCAATAGATACTACTTGGTGGTCTACGTATACACCACGCATGTAGTAGTAGTGGAACGCAGCGATACCTACAATCAATGCAGAAATTGTCATTGTTGTGCGGTACTGCGGTGCCACGTTACCGCGCTCGGCCATGAAGAAGACGAACGCAGCACCCATTGAAATGTATCCAACGAAGAAGAGGAAGAATGTAACTAGTTCTAGTCCATCATTGTCTCCGTCGTTCAACCATTCGGCAGATGCAGGGTTTGTTGTTGTCGGTTCTGCGCTAACTGTGTACGCCATAGCGAGGGCCAGTGTAGCGACTAATAGCAGGCTTGTTGTTCTTGAAAAACGGTCTAATGACATAATTTTCAAGTCGTTTCTTACACGTTGTAAATATAAAGGCCCGTTTTTTTTCACAGACTTGAACCAGTCTGAACAGCCCACATACGCGCGTACGTGCCACGTTTAGTCACCAAGTCTTCATGGGTACCATCTTCAATTATCTCTCCATTCTCTAACACAATTATCCTTTCAGCATTACGAATTGTAGAAAGTCTGTGTGCGATAATAATTGCAGTTCTATCGCTTGAAATCTTACTGATTGATCTCTGCAAGGCCGCTTCGGTCTCATTATCGACTGCAGAGGTTGCTTCGTCTAAAATTAACACAGGAGCGTCCTTGAGAACAGCTCTAGCGATCGCAATTCTCTGCCTCTGGCCTCCGGATAATCTGTGACCGCCCTCTCCGACAAGAGTGTCCCAGGAGTCTGGCAACTCTTCAATGAAGTTGGAAGCCTCTGCAACCAATCCTGCAGCTTTCACTTCCTCATCGCTGGCTTCTGGATTTCCATAGCGAATATTCTCAAGTATGCTGGTTGGGAAGAGTGTGATGTGCTGGTCAACTAATGACATGGAGGAGCGTAACGAGTTCAGATTCCATTTGGGCAATGGCTTTCCTGCCCATTCAATGCTACCTTGCTTGGGTTCAGCAAATCGTAGTAATAGACGAATTAGCGTTGTTTTTCCTGAACCAGTCGCTCCTACGATTCCCGTAGTTTCATTAGATTTGATAGTTAGATTTAGACCTTCAAACACATTTTCTCTTCCCGTGTAGGCAAATCCTACGCCCTTTAACTCGATATCCGATTTAGCAATATCTTCAGCGCCCGGTGTATAATCGCCCTGAATGATTTCAGTAGGAGATGAAAGAACGTCCAGTACTCTAGTCGATGATGCCATCGCTCTTTGGTATAGGTCGAATGTTTCTCCTAATCTCGTCAATGGCCAAAGCAGCCTTTGAGTCATGAATACAAGTACAGAATATGCACCAATTGCTAGAACGCCTTCAAGGGTAAACCATCCTCCAAGAAGTAGAGTTGCTGTAAAACCACATAGAATCGCCATTCGAATCATTGGAACGAAGGCCACAGACAGACGAATTGCTTTCTTGTTTGCATTTCGATATTCATTACTTAGGTCTTCTACCCTTTTCAGTTCCCTATCTTCAGCTGTAAAGGATTGAATGGTTGACATTCCTGAAAGGTCATTCTCAAGCAGAGCGTTTAGCCTTCCAGCAGTATTTCTCACTTCGGCATACCTCGGCTCTAGGCTTCTTTGGTAG
>JBMYVD010000053.1:0-9212 GCA_049606035.1 Candidatus Poseidoniaceae archaeon
TGTTGAATCCATAACTCGAACATGGTCGATTACCAAAGCCGGGAAAAATATTGAAGCATCTCAGTTGGAGGAAGTTGTCAAAATCGCAGAAATAACTCCGGAGTTATTGCAATCTGAAGATTGGAAAAATGCAGAATTTAGACCGTATGATGTTACTTTAGAGGCTTCAATGCCAACCTCTGGACGCAGTCATCCGATGCAGGCTTTAATCGAGCGCATCCGGTCTATTTTCCTAGAGATGGGTTTCTCGGAATTGGTTGATGATTATGTCCAGACAGCAGGATGGAATATGGACGCTTTATTCATTCCTCAAGACCATCCTGCGAGGGAAATGCAGGATACCTTCTATCTCGACAATCCAAGAAAAATAAAACTGGACCCAAAATTACTCAAAGATTGGAAAGCGATACATGAGCACGGAGGAGACACCGAGTCAACTGGATGGGGTGGAGAGTTCGACCCTGAAATCTCCCAAAAAGGATTGCTGCGCACACATACTACTGTGAATACAATTCAATATCTTGCAAAGAATCCTGAAAAATCCTGTAGAGTATTCGCCATCGACAGAGTATTCAGAAAGGAGAGCATAGACAAAACACACCTTCCAGAATTCCATCAAATCGAAGGCATAATCATGGAACCCGGAGCAAATTTGGGAATGCTTGTCTCAACACTCAAAACATTCTATCAAAAGATGGGATACCCAGAAGTTCGTGTAAGACCTGCCTACTTCCCTTACACTGAGCCTTCGCTCGAAGTTGAAGTGAAGTGGAGAGGAAAGTGGTTGGAACTTGGAGGAGCTGGAATTTTTAGGCCGGAGGTCACAGAGCCACTAGGCATCAAAGACCCGGTATGTGCATGGGGAATGGGATTGGAAAGACTTGCGATGCTGGTACTGAGCTTAGATGATATTAGACAACTCTACATCTCAGATTTGGAATGGCTAAGAAACCAACCAATATTGTGATCCCATGGATATCAATTCAATAAACGAACATAGCCCTTGGTGGGCAAGAGGATTCGCTATTATCCTGACAATAATGCTGTTCTTTACAGTTGCAAATCTTTTCTACATAGAGATCTTTGGGATTAATGGAATCAATCATTATTCATTCGGAAATGAGCCGATAAACCCCGGGGAATACCCAGAGAATGGAACGTCCGAAGAGCAAAGAAAATACAATTTTTCATTGTCTGAATGGGAAGACTATGAAGCATACAAAGAAATGATGCAAGAACTTGAAGACTCTAGTTTGACAGAGATAACCCAGGTGTTTGCTATTCTATCGATACTCGTAGGCATTCCTGCAATTGCAATGTTTTGGACACAAAATGAAAAAATGCTTCAATTTGGTATCGCATACGGTGCAATTAGTACAATTGGCGAGATTTGGAAGGCTTACATTTCCTCTGACATCATTGCAAGTTTCATGGAGAGTGTCCCCGGAGGTGCAGATTATTCATGGATGGCAAAGATATCTGTTTTTACTTCTGGAATATGTGGGATAGTATTCATCGCTTTAGCCATTGTTCTGCATAATATGTATCATAATCTAAACACGATGCCTGAGAGCGGATTTCATCTCAAAGTTGATAATCCAGCCCTCTCGAATACTAATCATGGAGATAATGACCTCTAACACAGAAACCATTCCGGGTTTCAGAATTACCAAGTCTCTTGGAGTTGTTACCGGCTCAACCGTTCGTGCAAAGCACATCGGGAAAGACATACTTGCTGGATTCAAGAATATCGTTGGTGGAGAAATCAAGGCATACACCGAACTATTGATGGAAGCTAGGACCGAAGCACTAGGTAGAATGATGCTCGACGCTGCACAGCGTGGAGGAAATGCTGTCGTCAACGTGAGATTCGCAACCAGCAGTGTTGCTGGTGGGGCTGCAGAATTATTCGCTTATGGAACTGCGGTAATTGTTGAGCAAGAGTGATTGCATGTCTGAACTCATTAACACAACACCGGTCTGGTTACTGATGCTCTACGGATTAATTTTCCTTTTCAGTGCATTTTTCCCTGCTGCATTCATTTACTCAATGCTATTTGGCGGACTCCATGAATCAAAGAGACTGAAGAAACTGGTTGCACGTGAACAGAGGGTGGCAGGAATATCTGGTGGAGACAATATCCACACACTCTCTAAACCCATAAACATCGACAAAGTCTCAAGTGCGGGTCTAGTCATGACAAACATCACTGTTTCTCCATCTTGGTGGCAATTATTCCTAGGCAACATCAAATCACTATTTGGTGGGCAAATCAAATCCTATGACAAAGTTCTAGCATACGGTAGAGCTGAAGTATTGCAGAGACTAAGAGAACAAGCATTAGGCGAAGGATGGACTGAAATCATCAACGTTAGAGTTGAAACATCAATGGTTATGAACAAGGTCAAAGGTGGCCAACAAAACAAAATTGGCACCCTCGAATTCCTTGCATTTGGAACCGGAATCAAGTGAAATACCTAGTTTACATAGGGAGTCCTTTAGGACATGAACCCTCGACATACAACCATGAGAAGGACAAGAGTCGTGGCCACAATCGGCCCAGCGTCTTGGGATTTAGATAATCTAAAGTCCATTTTCGAGGCGGGTGCTAATGTATTCCGACTAAACTATTCGCACGGTGAACCTGAACAAAAAACGGAACTATATGAGAAAATCAGGTCACTAGAATCAGGCAATAAGACGACATGTATTCTTGCAGATTTGCCCGGTCCTAAGTTGAGGCTTGGAGAATTTCCTGGTGTTAAACTACTGAAAAATGGAGATACCGTTCGACTACTCTGCGGCATGAAAGAGTATGACGGCGATGAAATCCCTGTCGAATACGATGGCCTTTCTGCCGAACTAAAAACAGGAGATACTGTACTCGTAGCTGACGGACTAATTCGATTATCTGTTAAGGGGACCGCAGGGGAAAAAGGCTCATTCGTCGATTGCATCGTAGAAGATGGCGGACCTGTTACCAGTAGAAAAGGAGTAAATCTGCCGGGTACAACAATCGATTTGCCTGCAATCGGAGAGAAGGACAAACTAGCCTTAGATCACGCTCTGAAAGCAGGTGCTGATTGGATAGCAGTATCATATGTACGAAGTGCAGAAGACTTGCGGCCTGCAAAGGATGCAATCAAGGCGGCAGGACTCCATACACCGGTTATTGCAAAAATTGAGCATCCTGCTGCTTTAGAAAATCTACACTCAATCTTAGATGTAGCGGATGGAGTTATGGTAGCAAGAGGAGATTTAGGTGTTGAAATTCCATTAGAACAAGTTCCACTTGCTCAGCAGAGGATAATCGATGCTGGTTTGATGCGTGGAATGGTCGTGATCGTTGCAACTCAGATGCTTGAATCTATGACACTCAACCCACGTCCAACTAGAGCGGAAGTAAGCGATGTATCGACAGCGATTAGACACGGTGGGACTGCAGTGATGCTTTCCGGTGAAACAGCATCTGGAAATCATCCACTTGCAGCAGTTGAAACCATGGTAAAAATTGCAAATGCTACCGAAGCAGGCCTTGAAACATCGGGAGGCACTCCTGGAGCATTGGTCAAATTCCGTTCGACACGTGCTGTGGCCCATGCAGGCGTTGAATTGTCAAAGATAGCATCAGCACGCCATATTTTGGTTGCAACACAGCATGGTAATGCACCAAGGCTAGTCGCTGGATATAGGCCAGATGTAGTTGTCACCGCTGTTACTGATAGAATTAGAGCGGCGAGGAGAATGAATCTACTGCCTGGTGTTCAATCTGTAATGGTTGAAGAAAATGAACGCGGTTCAAAGACAATGCAGAATGCGATAAAGCAACTTGCTGAAGAGGGCAGAATCAAGACTGGAGAGCGAATCGTTGCAATATCAGGCTCTCCACAAGCCATGAGAGGCGCTACGAGCACAATCAGACTCTACCGTCTAGAATCCGATGGAACAATTTCCGGCACAGAGTGAAACGTGTCATTATTTTTCGACGCAAGGTTCAATGGCGGACATCAGTACCCGCAACCATGGCTAAGAGTTCACTAAATGCAATTCTTATCGCGACTGGGCTTGTACTTGTTTCACTAAACTTAGGTTTGAGTGCATACGCTGTAGGACAAGTTCCTGCCGCCGTTGAAGAGGCTGTTGCGACAAAAGTGAAAGATGATATCTGTGAAAACACACTATGTACTGAGGTAAATGAGGACTGGGTAGAATCAACCTCACAGAGAGATTTCTATGCATGGCATATACTGAATGTTGACGAGGTTGCAAACAATAATTCTGAGCCGATGTATGAGAGAATTGGACCAATTACCTATGACGTCACACTAAAGAGAGCGGTTGACAATTATGATATCAAAAACGGATTGCTCACTTACACTCAATCTACATCTTACTCTTGTGCTAGCGATACCGCAGTTCCTTGTAACCAAGAAATTAGCCAATTGAACATCGCATTCAACCCGCAAGTCGTCGGTGCAACAGGTTCTGCAATTAACGCAGTAATGGACATCACAAAAACCGGGTTTGTATCAGGAGTTCTCGACATTCACATGAAACAGGTTTCAGCAGCGATAAGTGTCGCTAACGAGATTAAGACAGAGCACATGGAGAATCTGTCCGCTGTAGAAGGAGCGAGCAGTACTAGCATTATCAATACAAACCTTGGAAATTCCGCTGAATCATATTTCCTAGATGGTATGTTTGAAGCATTCAATGATGCATACGGTGATGCATTCCTAGATGATGAAACCAAAACCTACCTTGGTGAAGGTGGTTCTGAGCCATATTGGGTAGATGGCACTTGGAATGATGATGGCGATGGCATATTGGAAGATGACGAATTTTGGTATTATGACAACGGAGGAAATCTTGTCGGAGATCTGAATGAAAATGGAATTATGGATAATGAATCCAGTAGCTTTGTGTCGACCATTGACCTCGAATACGCATTTTACAATGCAGTTGGCCCTAGCGGCGAAAACCTATCCCTCGTGAATTACATGGGACCATTGGTCTACGCAGCAATGGGAGAACCAGATTCTCTTGAGTTCATATTGGAGAATCCTGAAGATTCTGTTACATTAGACAGAGCAGATTTGTGGGGCTTTGCCCACCCTACCGACCTAAACATCACGCTTGCGAGAGATTGGACTCTTTACGGTGGGATGGGCAGTCTAATGCTAGGATACGGAGCAGGTAACGACGCTTACTTGACTGATTATTCCGAAGATAATGTCACACTTACACAGAGAGTTAAGCGCATATTTGGCTTAGAAATGGCTGATGATGTTGCAGCAAAAGTACTCAATTTAGGAAACAATACCGATGAACCTCTAGGTATCTTAGCTGTTAGTGAATCGGGAACATCCTTCGGACTTGCAGAATTCCTTGACATGGATAAGCAAACCGCCATTGACACGTTTGGAATTACTGGAAACCAGCACCAAGTCATCAAGGATTACTGTAGTGACTGGGTAGACGGTACAACTGTACTGCCACTTATTCTTGTTGGGGGAGAGGGCTACATATCTGCATCTCAGTTCGTCAACCAATCATTTGGTTCTGTCAATCCAATCGACGATTCTTACACGGATTTTTCCCTTAATATCGGGGGTGAATGGGGCACTGGAGCATACGGATTCCCTGCAGGAAACCCGATTGACCTAACTCAAAATGAATCAGCAAACATGCTGTATGGAAAGTGGGGACTTACAACCTCATGGGGAGCGAGTATGTTCCTTTATGGCGAGTTAAGTGGTAAATCACTCCCAATCAATTACACCAACAATCAGAGCGCACCTCACAAAGAATGGACCAATGAAACCGTTGCAGAAATTTACGGAATCGATGTGGAAGCCGCAGGTGCAGCACGATTGCTTGTGAGAGAAGTCATCTTCAAGAACTTCGTTCCGGAGTTCCTAATCGACTCGTTTGGAACGAGCAAATATCTAACTCAGCCTATGAATAACTGGTTACTTGGATGGCATGACCCTGTAAACGCATACCTAGCGACAGGCGATACGGAGAACAAGACCGCCGGTTGGACCAGCCTTGAAGCGAATGAGACCTTCTACGGCTCTGCAGAATTTGTCGAAGGTGGTATTTCAACTGGTGAGCCGGTAAAGATCACAATTTGTACTGGAGAAGTGGATTCATGTGACAAGGGTGAGACAGTTCAAGTCGGAGACGGAGAATACGTAACTTGGCGTACTCTGGAGAAAGAAAGGGCTACTCACAAACTGATTACTGCAGAATTGCAAGAGGATACAACAGGTGGATTCATCACTGGTGATGGTGACAAACTCGACCTTTCTGGATACGGTTATGCTGATGTTGAATGCAACAAGGAAGGTGAACTAAAAGGCATCCCTGTAGATATCTGTTCTGCTGAAATGAAGCCGCTGGACAGGCCGATTCAAGCGAAACTGATTAACAGTGGAGAATTAATCGATGCAATTCCTGGTGCTCTTCCCGTATACTTTGAAAGCAAAGTCGAAATCAAAGTTGAGCAAATCAGTGGAGCGATAATTGCTGGACAGTCTCAATCCATATTCTGGCTAGACACAAGAGCTACAACTGAACAACAGGACTCTCCTCAAGAATCTGATTTACAAGAGGTTTTCATGATCAAAACCTCTGGAGAACTAGATGATGAGACAGCAGAAACGATGGAATCACAGATCGTTACAAATCAAGAAATGTTTGGGTTCTTCACAAACTTTGACCACTGGGTGGACTTTGTCGCACTCAGCCTATGGGTAATTGGATTAGGTACCTTAGGATTCGGCGTTGTCCTCCTCGTTAGAGGTAAAGATAAGTCTGATGAACAAGGCAAATGGAGACAAGAGCCTGAACCAGCACCTATGGCTGACCAAACCAGCCTCGTGGAAGAAGATTCTAAAGAAGAGGATAATGATGATACCAATTCAAGCTACAGCGATGAATCGTCTGCTTCTAGTCAAGATGGTGAAGACTGAAAAACGGCAAATATCAAAGTGATATCACTTCGATATCATAAAATAGTTCTCAGCCATAGCCTACTCCATGCAGCCCGCAACTGTTAGCATCCCTGTTCAACCAGCGATGCCACAAAATGAGCCCCAATTTAAAGACAAAAAAGCGTCCTCAATCAACGGATTTGTTGGTTTAGGATTACACCTATTCCTGAGTGTTCTAAACATCGCATTGTTGTTTACCGGACCAGGTGCACTTCTACTGATTATCACCGGACCACTGTGGCTACTAGTTTGGAATTGTTACATTATCGTCAACCCAAACGAAGCGGTAGTAACACAATTCTTCGGAAAATATGTCTCAACATTGAAAACAGAAGGTTTCAGATTCTTCCTGAACCCGTTTTACAGTAAATCGAAGATCTCTTTCAAAATCAATAACTTTGAATCTAGCAAGTTGAAAGTTAACGATGTAAACGCTAACCCAATCGACATCGCAGCGGTTGTTGTTTGGAGAGTTTACGACGCAGCAGAAGCAATGTTCGAAGTTGAAAATTACGGACACTATGTTCAGATTCAAAGCGAAGCCGCACTACGTGAGATGGCTACCAAGTACCCTTACGATGCAATCGAAGAGAAGGACATTGGAGGAATTACCCTATCCAGCCACCAAGACGAAATCGCAAAGCAATTGCAGCAATCGGTCGAGGCGAGACTAGCAAGAGCTGGTATCCAAGTACTGGAGGCTAGAATCTCTTACCTGGCATATTCGACAGAAATCGCTCAAGCAATGCTGCGCCGACAGCAGGCTAGCGCAGTCGTAGCAGCACGCCGTGAAATCGTTGATGGCGCAGTTGGAATGGTCGAATTAGCACTCGAACAACTTAGCACAAAGGGGATTATCGAACTCGATGAGGACAAGAAAGCAACAATGGTAAGCAACCTGCTAGTTGTCCTATGTTCAGAAACAGACACAACACCTGTGGTTAACACAGGCTCCCTGTATCAGTGAGGTGAATAAAATGAACACAGCAACAAAAGTAGTACTCGTCATAGGTGCAGTCCTAACTCTAGTAGGAGTGGTAGGATTTGCAATCGGAGTGGGCGGCATATCGGATATTGAAGATGATTTCAACACCTATGCCCTAGAGAATGTAACAAATGGTACAATCGAAATGGACGACTCGGATGGACTCGGAGAAATTGGACTTACTTTCTGGGTCAAAGGCGAATACCTCGATGCCAATAACGATGGAACTTGGGATATCTGTGAATCCACAGAAATTACTGTTCTTTCAACTCCTTCAGTGAACACTGACATGGACCCCGAAAATCACAATGGAGGTTTTTATGATGAAATTAATTACTTTGATAGTGGAAATGAAAGTAACTGTGATTCAGAGCCATACAACAAGGACATTACACGTGAAGACAATGGCTTAGTCAAGGTTGGAAGAGCGTGCTTAGGGTGCTACTCTGGAGATTTTGTTTTCGAATCAAACGTTCCAGTTTGGGTAACTTATGACGACAAAATTGGAGAAGAAGTTCTAGAATCACTCGGTGCACTAGTTCTAGGGTTTGTTGGAGGATTCGGCTCCCTGTGCTGTGGTGTGATTCTATTGATCATCGGACTAATTATGGCATTGACAATGAAGGACGGTGGACAACAGCAAATGATGTACATGCCTCCTGCGGATAACATGATGATTGCTCAGCAACCGGCAGTCCAATCAACTGCAACACACATGTCGCAACCTGACTTTGGCCAGCCACCTCAAGGCGGATTGTAGGTGGTTGAATGGAAACTGCGCAAATTGTCAACTTTGCAATTGCAGGATTTCTGCTATTGTTTGCCGGATTTTGTTGGGTTAAGCAGGGTACTCTAGTCAAAGGAAAGGGTTGGCTAACTAGGGCTGAGGCACCCAAAATGTTCTGGATAAACATGGTAGTTTTGGTCGTGATGGCGGTATACATGCTAGTTATTGGAATTAGGTGATTTGATAAATGGAGAAAAAGAAGATCCTGTTGAGGCTTGACCCCAAGCTTCACGCTGCCTTGAAAAAGTGGGCAGATGATGATTTCAGGTCTCTTAATTCTCACATTGAATTCCTTCTCAAAAAGTCCCTAAGAGACAACAGGCGCTCCAACGAAGACGAGTAAAACTCAGATTACTAACCAGCATTCAGCATTTACATGGGCACCCTTTCGAATAGTTCAGTAAATTGCATCACGGTGTGAAAGCTCAGTTTGGGGGGACA
>JBMYVD010000054.1:0-8924 GCA_049606035.1 Candidatus Poseidoniaceae archaeon
CGATGACAGAAGAAGAAGTCATCGAACTAATCAAGGAATTGGAGATAGAGATTGATGCCCTAAAGGCTCAGATTGCAGATATGGAAAAGGGAACCACCGAATACGAAAATGCTGTTGAAGAGTTGGATACCCTAGAAACTGAGAAGGAAGAGGCTTGTGAATTCACAACTTGTGAGGAACAAGCATCTAGCCAAACAACCGACGATTCCAGCGAATCAGGACTTGACCTAACCGTTGTACTAATCGTAATCGGTGTTGTAATCGTAGCACTTCTAGCAGGACTGATGTTCATGCGTGGAGGAAACGGAGGCAATGAAGTACAGGTTGTAGATTGGGCTAACCAACTTCCAGCGAATGACGCTGTTGCCAACTCCATGTATGGTGGAGCTCAAGAGATATTCCAGCAACCGGTTGCGGCTGTGGCGCCTGCTGTAGTACAGCAAGTACCTCCTGGAGCACCTCCACTACCAGAGGGAGGACTTCCTGCAGGCTGGACAATGGAGCAGTGGGCGTATTACGGCCACCAATACCAGCAGTGAATACTGCAAAATTGAGCGAGCAAACCCCTACGGTGTTTGCCAAACGCCTAAAATGGACTGTGTGTGAGGGTATATTGTGACCGAAGAGGAAGTATCCGAAACTACCGCTTCAGATGGGGCAGATTCAGCCCGTGAAGAAGAGGAAGTAATGGTTACAGTTTGGAGCCCTGAACCATCAGAGACCATCGAGTTAAACGACACACCGATAGACGAGTGGGTAAGAAGTATTGATTTCAAAACCACTGAGGACGTACCAATCCCTGAAAGGCTGGTCGACCAAGTCATTGGACAAGAGGCAGGTTCTGTTGTTATTCGAAAGGCGGCTGAACAACGTCGGCACATGATGATGATCGGTGACCCTGGAACTGGTAAATCGATGCTTGCTAGGTCGATGACTGAACTTCTACCACAAGATAAACTCGAGGACATTCTCTGCTATCCAAATGACGACGATGAGAATGAGCCAAGAGTTCGAACAGTTCCTGCTGGCAGGGGAGACAGGATTGTCAAGAGCCAGAAAGAGGCAGTTAGAATTCAAAGAGAAAAAAGTCAGAAAATGCTGATGATAGGTTTCGTAGCAATCGCATTCCTTTTGGCGGTCGTCGCAATCCAAAGCGGGGACATTTTGACCCTTCTATTCGGTATGCTTCTACTGATGTTTGGATACATGTTCCTAAGATCTAGAATGGGTGGCGCAGACGAAGCGCGCATTCCCAAGGTGCTTGTAAAACACCAAGGTCAAGACCCACCACCATTTGTTGACGCAACTGGAACGCTATCAGGAAGCCTATTGGGGGATGTAAGACACGACCCATTCCAAAGTGGTGGAATGGAAACACCTGCGCATGAAAGGGTAGAGCCCGGTGCAATTCACAGAGCCCATGGTGGAGTCCTGTACATCGATGAAATCAACTTGTTGAGACTAGAAGAGCAACAAGCACTCCTAACTGCAATGCAAGAGAGAGCTTTCCCGATCTCTGGACGCTCTGAAAGGTCTAGCGGTGCCTTAACCAAGACCGAAGCAGTACCTTGTGACTTCGTTCTAATCGCGGCCGGTAACCTTGATGCAATACAGGGAATGCACCCTGCCTTGCGCAGTCGTATCCGTGGATATGGCTACGAAGTTTACGTTAACTCCCACATGCCTGACACTACTGCAAACCGAAGGCGTCTGATTAGGTTCATCGCACAAGAGGTGCGAAGAGACTTGGGAACTTCAAGAGAGATTCCTCACTTCGACAGGACTGGCGTATCTGTAATCCTAAGAGAAGCACAGAGAAGAGCTGGGCGTCGCGGTAAACTTTCGCTTAGACTTCGTGAGTTGGGTGGCTTAGTCAGAATTGCTGGTGACCTTGCAACTGAGGAAGGTTCAGAATACACAACATCCAGACATGTCCTTGCGGCTAGAAACATAGCCAAGCCACTAGAGCAGCAAGTCGCTGACAGAATGATTGAGCGCAGACAAGAGTACTCACTAACAGTCAACTCTGGGAACCGCATTGGAAGAGTGAACGGCCTTGCCGTACTAGGAGCAGATTCTGGACTATCTGACTACAGTGGAATCATGCTACCTGTCGAAGCATTGGTTACCCCATCACTTGGTGGAGGCGGTAAAGTACTAGCAACTGGTGGTTTGTCTGACCTTGCTAAAGAAAGCGTCACAAATGTAAGTGCAGTAATCAAGAAACTTACTGGGAAAGATGTCTCGGATTACGACATACACATCCAGTTCGTAGATACGCACGGTGTAGACGGTGATTCCGCTTCGATTACCATTGCGACCGCTATCATCTCCGCACTGGAAAATATCCCCATTCGACAAGACCTAGCAATGACTGGTAGCCTATCAGTTCGCGGTGAAGTTCTCCCAATTGGTGGAGTAACTGCGAAAATTGAATCTGCGGCCAAATCTGGTATCAAGACAGTGATTATTCCAAGGGCTAACGCTCAAGACGTACTCTTAGACCAACAATGGGAGAGCATTGAGGTCATTCCAGTAGACACCCTCGATGAAGTCATGGAGCATGCACTTCTAGTGGGCGAGATGAAAACTAGCCTTGTTGAGAGATTATCTGCAGTTATTGACAGACTAACCCCTGAAATCTCGCCTACTGGACAGATTTCCTGAAACAACTAGTTGTCTAAACCTTAGCACGCCTGAAGGGTGTTTTTGGGTGATAACTCAAGTATTGGATATTTCTGTGGCGCAACATGGGAGAGAATGCCAGCCTTATTGATAGCCATTCATTTCACCGTAGAATTGCTACAGCATCACACGCTGCAATCTTGATGACGGTGTTTGTTCTGTCAATGATTTATCTTGAGACTGTTCTCAAACCATTCTTCATTGCAATGGGAATTTACTTTGTTCTAAAGCCAGGAGCAGATTGGCTTTCAAAAAATAATTTCCCAGTTCTCCTATCATATCTAACCACACTGCTACTGTTTATTCTGATTCTAATTTCAACCGCATTCTTTGCATGGACTCAGGCATCGGACCTCATTGAAGATGAGGACCGTCAAGAAGAGTATAATGATAAGTTGAACAAAAAGTGGAAGGCTCTGAAAAATGCTCCAATAGTCGGACCAGCAATTAAAGAATCCATAAAGGAAGACACTGGAACCGTAGGAGGTGATCTGGAAAGCCTTGGCATAGGCTCAGGAGGTTCTGCTACCGACTTGATAACTGCCGTGGTTGCAGAGGTAGGAACATTTGTGACGACTAGCATAACCGTTCTATTCTTCCTTATATTCATCATATTCGAAGCACACCTTCTTCCTGGTAGGATTGAGAGAGCATGGCCGGATGGTGCAAGTGAACGTGTTGCGATTATTCAAACCCAAATTGAAGAGGGAATAAACACATACTTCATTGTAAAAACGGGCTGTGGTTTAGGAAGTGCCGTAATCGCTGGAATAATAATGGCGATATACGGAATAGACTTGTGGTTTGTATGGGCTGTGATGACATTTATTCTGAATTATGTGCCTTATATCGGATCATTAATCGCTACAATTCCACCATTAATATTGGGACTAATTTTGCTTACACCAACTGGTTTACTGACACTGACAATCCTACTATTGGTTAATCAGCAAGTATGGGGTAATTACATCGAGACAAAATGGGCGGGTAGAGCACTTGACCTATCTCCTGTAGTCTTGTTGCTGATTACTGCTTTCTCATTCTGGCTTTGGGGAATCCTTGGAATGATTCTAGCGATTCCTATGTTCGCTATCGTGAAAATCGTTCTCGAGAATATTGAGGAAACACGACCAATTGCAATCATGCTATCCGAAAGAGCTCCAACCTTGGAAGAAGCATGGCAAGATGCTTTGAAAGATGGAAACTTGTCTTCTGGAGAGTATCACAAACTCTCCAAGTTGCAGAAGTCTCTTGGAGTATCAGATGAAGAAGTCTCGAGGATTTCAGCTAGGTCTGCCGCACAAACAATCCTAAAACGCGGCAAAGCGAGACCCGATGAAATTGAATTCATCCTCAGCGCTGTTGCAGAAAGACCAAACTTCAATGACCTTACTGAATTGATATCCAAAGGAAAGGTGACAAAACCTACCAGATCTAGACTCCAAGATTTGGTCCTGTTCTTGGAAGAGGAATCTGAAGAAGAATAATCAGAGAGTTTCTCTGAGTATCTTTTCAAGTTCGGTGTTGATCATCAGAATGAGGGTGCCAAACTCTGGGGGTATGTTTGGATCTTCGTATAATTCCTCAAGTTTTGCCTGAGTAATTGCGATTCTGATATCCATTTCCTTTGCTTTGTTGAGCAACCACTGCTCACAAGCTTCTTTTGCACCTTTACGGATATTTCTAGGAACTTTAGGGTCGTCTATCTGGTTAATCACAGTGGCAATTTGCCCCAATTTAGTTTCGATATCCGACATAGTTCACACCTGCACAAAGCCCTGCGCACGTTTCTGTCAGGAGTGTCTCCTTTAAGGTGATTGCCGCCATCCGTCAAACATGGATTCGGCGGAGGTGATATCTTGGACTCGACTAGGCGTGTTGTTTTGGGCTCTAGGAATCGCTGCTTGGCTGGACCATAAGGAGCGTCGAGTTCCAAACCAATTTTGGATTACTTGGTCGAAACCTGCAATTTTTCTTTGGGCCTTAGATTTACTGAATTCAGAGGCAGAATGGTACGTCTTTGCAACCGCTGCAGGCATGGTAGCATATGCATCAATTGCTGTTATTGGTAGACCTTCCTTAAAGGACATTAAAGCCGGTAACCCATTGGACATATTGGTCAGCTTTTGGTATGTAATCGGTGTTTCAGGTGTTGTTCAAGGATTGTTGTTGCATACAGATGAATCTATTCTTGGAATTATTTCTGGAGACGGAAGTGAGGAATCTATACTGTGGTGGTCAACTTTCGCCGTCTTCATTCCAATATTCCTTGTAGATATGGCGTGGAGAATGCGCTTGATTCATGGTGGTGCTGATTGCAAGGGCCTAATGTGGGTAGCAATATTGGTACCCTCATGGACTAGCATTCCTATACAGTTCCCAGAAGCCATGGAGAATTCTGTAATCGCTATGCCACCAGCAATTGCATTACTAGTATGGGGTGGCTTGTCTTTCCTTTTTCTACCTATGATCATGGTTTTCAAGAACCTGAAGGAAGGAAATACGAATCTAAAATTGATATGGCATGCCCAAAGAATGGATGTTGATGATGTGATGAATAATCACGTTTGGCTATTGACATCAATCGCAGAAATGCCTAGTGGTGAAAAGAAAATTGTGCATAGCACGAGGGCTCCTAGAAAAACTCCAACTAAAGAAAAACTTCAATCGGATATTGACCTGTTGAAGGAAAATGGAGTTAGCCAAGTGTGGGTCACTAAGAAGTACCCATTACTGGTATTCCTATGGCCAGCCATTATTCCACTAACTCTTGTAGGCGGGCCAATGGTATTCATCATGCCATTATTGGGCCTGTGATCATGCACCCTTACGCTCTACGTTCTTTGGACGTAGTCCCTTGTAACTGCACTTGCGGCAAGATTTTGCACGCATTGCATTACGAGCATTACACTTCATGCAAATCTTGACATGAAGCAAGCGTGCTTCTGCTTCAGGGAATCGAGCCATATTCCGCCGACCCACTCCCTATATTTAACCCAAACCGTGTGAAAATTACCCACTGTTTGAAGCACTGAGGACGCTTCGCCCTGTATGATGAGAATCATCAGACTACCAGGAATTCATCACGACGCAAATTGCGTAGTGTTTTCTGGTAGTGATTCAAACATACTTGTTGATGCGGGTACCACATGGTATCAGATGTTGCAAGTTGAGAGAATTTCAGGGCATCTGAATAAATCTGAGGAAACCAATCAGAGCCTAGACAGGATCCTTCTAACTTGCCGTAGATATCCATTTGCGGGAGGTGCAAAGCATATCTCTGAAGAAAATGGAAAGGTCCCAATACATATCCATCAAGATGCAATCTCGGTTTTACAAACCGGTGATTTTTATTCAACATGGGCGAATAGGTATGACTCTGACATGCCAAGTACAGAATGTGAACCGATATCTCAAGGCGATTCATTTGACCTTGGAGATGGTGAAATTGTAGCAATTTCACTACCTGGTCATTGTAGTGATGGGATGGGTTACTTCGAGAAAGAACGTGGAGTATTAGTTTCTGGACCGGTTTTGCCTCGCGCAGATAGCCCTTCAAGATGGGATATGCCAGGTGGAAGTTTACCAGATTTAGTGTCCTCACTAGAGACAATAATCGACTTATCCCCTAGAAGCATAGTTCCTGCCAGAGGCCCAACAATCAAGGGTTATGATAGAATTTCAGAGGTCGTAAATCAACACCTGACATTCTACGAAGAGTGCTTGGATAATGACGGAAACGTACCGAGAAGTTGGCCTAGGCCAGCAAGAACGGCATATTTCCTTACTTCAGAGCCACCCTGGCCTCTACTTGAGAAGGAAAAATTAGGCGACAAGAAGTGATTTCTGTCCATCCCAAGCGACAATTTTCTTTTCCCAGCCTTGCTGTATGTGTAGGTCTTGGCCTATGATTTTCAGTGCTGATGCAGGACCGTCTAAATCAAACAAATTCAGAACTCTATTCGGTACATTACTTCCAACCATGAAAACTCCACCGTTTTCACACCCCACTAAGATGCTTTCACCGCTGATTGATGAAGCGCATAGTGATCTCACCTTGGAAGTTCCAACAACGTACCTGTCAATAACTTCCATTGTTGATAGTGAGATGAAATTTATTCCACCATATACGTCGCCAACTACGATTTTATCTACAACCCCGAGCGGACCGACCAAACCTAACAATACACTAGCTCGGGCTTCCAATTTAACTCGCCTTTGTTTACCATCTCGGGGCTTCCAAACTATTGCGGCATCATCCATTGCAACAACAACGCCGTCGGCGGTTAGCATCGAGCGGATTACGGTTCTCATTTGTCTCATGACATCTGAATTGATAGCCGGGGGTGTACATTCATTCTGTACACACCGCAAGTGAAAGTGAAAGTGAATCAGTAATGTGAGTTTGACTCATCTTTGTTGTCTTTCTTCCAAGCCTTGTAACATGACTTGCAGACTCTTACTCTGTTCTTCCTTACGCTGAATCCACCCTCGCCCCAGGTATCAATAGCATTTTCTTGGCTTAGTGATCTTCCGCCAAGATGCTTGTCTGCATGACCATCGCAACTAGAAATACCACACGGGATTTCTCCGGGTTTCTTTTCTTTCTTTGCTCCAGACTTCTTGCGCTTACTGGAAGGAATTCTGACCTTGCGCTGTATGCGGTTAGTGTCACGGCTCATGTTTACACCCTGCATTCATCAATCAAATGAATATATCTTCAATTCAGAGATTACTATCCAGCATAGAGAACAGTTTCTCAATCGCACGATTGATTTGACGCAATGTAACCTCTGATACGTTGGCGACTTTGCATATATCTGCTTGAGTTCTCTTATGACCTGCTTTGTTAGCCGCCTTGTAGATAATTGCTGCAGCAACTCCCATCGGTTTCTTGCCCTGCCAAATATCAACGTGGGGTTTCATTGCCTCCCACAAAGCGTCTACTTCGAGAGAGGTCTTTGGTGGTAGTTTGAGGTCACTAATGAATCTTCCAAAATAGTCAGACGGACACGAAATCTTGTGCATGTTGAACTTTCTTGAGATGTGTCGTATCATCCTTGACAATTCCTTTTCATCGACCTGGAATGTTTCACAAATCTCTGCAATTTGTCTTGGAACGCCTTCTTTCCTTGCGACCAAGTATGTACAAGCGGCGGTAACCCCAGCGATGGAGCGACCTGTAACGAATCCTTGGTGAGATAAAAGCTTGTACAATCTGCATACTTCTTCTTGCATTGATTTGGGAAGACCAGATTTGTCTCTGACCATTTGATTGGCTTTTACAAGGTTACGAGCACGGCTTGCGCGGGTTTTTGAACGCTCGTCCATGACTCTGCGGCGTCTCCAATCACGACGTGCTTTGGCAGACATACCGTGACGACTAGCAGCTCCGGAAGTCAAATCTGAACTGGCGATACTTGTGTTCAGTCCTTTGTCCGCAAGGGTATGAGTCGCAGGAGCACCAATTCTAGAACGGTCGGTAGTGTTGTCGTGGTTGGTCCAATCGATTCCTGGATCGATGACATTTTCCTCGACCACTAATCCACAACCACCGCAAGAAATTTCGCCTCTGCTGTTATCTACAGACCAGTCTAGAACTCCACATTCTATGCAAGGCTTGGTGTGACCATCAACAACTCTTCGCTGCGGCCTGATCGAGCCCAATCCCTTACGGGCAACATTGTCTCTCTGTGCATTGTTCTTTGTTCGTGCTTTTGTCCATGCTTCGTCGTCATACGCCATACTTCTCAACTCCGAGTTGTTTAGTGAGGGCACTAGGATATAAAGATATTGTAGGCTAACCCATTGATTATCCGACCAACTACACGATATCGTTGTACAATCCTAAGCCAACGGTAGTTATGCACATCCGACCTATATAAACACGTGGATTTTGTGCAAATCTCCATCAGAATTTTTGTGCCTCAAACCTCCCAAATCATACATTGGAATAGTTCAGTTCTCATTTTTTCGTCAGATTTTACAGGCGGATAGTTCATGCACTATATGCCATGCCGGGAAGTTGAGCAGCATGCCAGCCACAGTTGTACTCGGTGCCCAATGGGGAGACGAAGGTAAAGGAAAACTAGTCGACAGATTAGCAGAAAGTGCCACCTGGGTAGCAAGATTCCAAGGGGGAAATAACGCAGGACACACCGTAGTTCTTGGTGACAAAGTTCTCAAGTTCCATCTACTGCCTTCCGGAATCACGCGCGAAGAGTGTGGATTAATTCTTG
>JBMYVD010000055.1:0-8878 GCA_049606035.1 Candidatus Poseidoniaceae archaeon
CATCCTCCTCCAACCAGGTTAGAGACACCCTGTCGTAAAGCCATCTCGAGAACACATTCTCAGGAATTTGGGGAAGCAACTCTGAAAGAACAGCCTCTACGTCCATGCACGGCCCACATGCAACTGATTGAGAAGTCTTATGATTGAATGGCAGGTGGGCGGGCTGCCTTAGGCAACATCACGGGCGCTTAGATCAGCTGGAAGATCGCTTGAGTGGCACTCAAGAGGCCGGGGGTTCAAATCCCCCAGCGTCCACCATACCTGCTTGATTCCCATATCAATTTTACAAAAATAACTAAACAAAATCATTCGGATGCTACTAAATAACACAACCAATGTAAGGGATATGTGAGTATAATTAGTGATGATGGCGTCTACTCATGGGATGGAGAAAAATGGGTAGAAATCATTCACGAAAATGAAGAAGAAGAGGTTTACTAGAGGCCTATCTATATTCCAACAAGAAAAAAACTACAACCTCCTGATTGGGATGTAGAAAACGCTGCATACACTGAAGCCAATTACCAATTCATACGAACAGAGGTATTCAAAAAGTACAATGATGACGAACGCCATAAGTTAATGGTAAATCTATTTATTTGGATTGGTTTTTTTATTTGTCTATTAAATCCATTTGGCTTGTTATTGATTCTAGTCTGGCTGGTACTAACTCCTGTAACAGTTCCAATATTCAACGCAATAAGGCGAGATATTTTCAGACATAAAGAGCACAAGTTCTTGAAATCTGCGGCATCTAAACTTATACCAATATACGAAGAGGTTTTTGAAAAACAGATGAATGAGTCTAACATTGAGATGAAGGAAAGGCAAGAAATGCTAGCAAATTTAGAAGACAACTATGAAATTGGTTAATTCAGGCAAAAATGTTTAGCAAATATTGCTGTGTTGTATGTAAATACCAAAGAAAGTAGTGGAATCCACGTTACTGGAGGCTGTATTGACTCATGAAGTCCCAAAGTATGCTGGTGGTTTGTATGCCTGTGGGATTTCCTCCTGGGTACGGGTTATGGCCGGTTGCATGCAGGCTCATTAACCGGACCTGTGCATCAGAATCGCAATCTGTATACCCACGGATGTCGTAATTTTGACCAGTTGAGATTATCTCTGGAACTGCCCCGTTACAGCTGTTGATATCAGCCCAATATTCCAAATTCTGGACTGCACCTTTGTTTACTCCTGCTGTGTTTTGGAAAAATACGACAGTAGTGCCGCTGTTATCCACATAGTTCACGGTGGTATCCATCATCCCATGAACCTCCATAAATGGAGTTGGAGATACGTAAGATGCAGGTGCATCTGTCATCAAATATCCTGCCATGCATCCTGCCGCAGCAAGTATTCCTTGGGTCTCAACGGCGAAACGCTGTGTCATCATACAGCCATTTGACCATCCTGTCATGTATACTCGATTTTCATCGATAGGTTGGTCTGAGATAATGTTCTCGATCAATGCTGTCAAGAAACCAACATCATCTACATCGTTGCTTACTCCACCGATATCGATGCCCCAGAAGTCCTCATATCCTTGAGGATATGCTACTATGATTTTGTCTTCTGCCGCTATTTCTGCAAAACCTGACATGTTGTACTGTAAGTTGTTAGACCCGCCATATCCGTGCAGGTCGATGACTAATGGAACGGGTTCTTCAGCAGTCAAACCATCAGGAACAAGAATGAACCAGCAGCGCTCAACTTGTGCAAATTCCATGCAATCTGAAAAAACTGGTGACGAATCTAAATCATTCGGTATTTCTGATTCCTCCAAATCAGAACCATCCTCCTCGGAACCAAGACATCCCGAGAGGCTGGTGAAAAGAATCAGCAATAGCATCAAAGATGCAATGTGCTTTTGATTTCTTATCATCGAACTCACCCCCCTATACTCTCAGATTTTTTCTGCATTAACTTTGAATGCGATAACGACAACATCGATTTGGATAGTTTCGTCATCATCGTCATTTTGTGTTGGAACTTGAGATTGTTGGACATCCAATTGTACGTTTACATTTAGTTGCCCTAAACCGTACCCGTCTTCTTTCCATTGCTCTGTTGCAAGTACCTCGTTGTGCGCCATTAGTTTGTAATTCTGGCCATCGTAACCAGGATAAGTTCTCAGTGAAAGGTCAATGTCATCACACGAGGTTGAGCCTCCACTCAATGTGTTGTTGGAGTCAGTCCATTGAGCAAGATAAGAGCCCTGAGTTAGACTTGCTTGGACTGAATCACAGGGATCGTTTCCAATTGCCTGATTGGTTTCAGAATATGAAACCTTGACTTGAACCTGCCCTATTCTGTAATTCTCTGAAAACGAACTTAGGTCAATAGAGAATTCAATGTCCTCCTCGCCCCCATCTGCTACGAGTACGGTTTCTGTTAATGTGGTGGTTTCTTCGGAAAAACTCAACTCCCACTCATCCTCAAAACGCACTTCGTCGTGAAGGTAGGAGTCTTTTATGGCCATTGAGTAGAATATTTTTGCAGTTACTAACACAAGTACGAGTCCGAAAACCATCAAAGGACCTCTAGTCTCTTCATCACGAAGAAACATTAAGGCTGGGCTAAAGTCAGTTTCTGGAGATTCTTCTTTCACCATTTATTCACCCCAACCCCAAAGCTCCATTCAATATGGCTAGTAAAGCACCGAAAATTAACACAATAATTACTGATAGATTGAGCGTGACTTGCGAGTCTTCAATCAATTCCAGATATTTGAACTCGCCTAAAGTTTTCAAATAATCAACAGTTTTGTTCTTCTCGTTGAGGAATTTTTCCATAATCACATGCTCCCATCCAATCGCAGCGGCAATTCCGATTGCTAGAACTGCGGATGTGAGTAACTCTCCTATTGGAATAATTGATTGAATCATTTCAATAACAGTTGATGAAACAATAACTACCAAAACAAGGATCATTGCTTTAGCGTACATTCCATTTGTTCCAGATTTGACATCGAGAAGATTGAAATTCAACATTATGTACATCAGCACAATTGGTTGAATTAAGAACGCTGTAAGCGTATTTGTGAACGTATTGTAAACAATCCATGAATCTGGGAAACCTTCACATTTAGCGTAAATGCAATTCTCCATGACATCGATAACGCTTAGGTCAACAATGAAACTGATTGCACCGATTATGAAAAAGCCTAGGACAATGCCACTCAACACGCTGAATCCATGACGGGAAACACGCCATCCTTCTAGGAAAAACATGGTCAACAGAGCACCAATACTCACGCCCATGATCAGAGATTGGCGTACCAATAGATATAGCGTGCTCTTGTCAGTTGGAATTCCGCTAATCCATCCAGGTGTGGTGAATTTTTCCATTACTGTAATCCACAATAGCCAATCTGAAAACAACCATGCCATCGTCGCTAAAATCAACAAACCACTAGCCGACGAAATCCCTCTTGCATCCTTGCTATCAAACCTCAGTTCTTTGATTGAGAATCTAACATATACAAATCCCCAAACTACAGTTGGGAAGAACCAGAATCCATATCTTATGGTTCCTGCTTCATATGGAATGAAAATAACGAGGGCAGAGACGATGATTGTCCATAGGAGTACTGTCACTGCAATAACCTGTTCTGCATTTTTCTTTTGGAAAAACGGATACGGGAAGAATAGACAAGCCGCACATGCCATTCCAATCGAGGCTGTGTGAGCCACGTTAACCACAGTCTGGAAGAATGCGAAAATGAATGAACTCCTATCAGTAACCTGCAAAATATATCCGCTAGTCATCAGGATTCCATGAAATAACAGAAAGCATCCCAGAAGTTTGGCTGCTAGCAACTCGCTCCAAGCATTATTTTTTGTTCGGTAAGCGAGTATGAGAGTGATGACTCCCAAGATACTATTGACCATGCCGGAGATTGCCGACAAGGATTGAAAATCCGCTGCCATGCCTTTCAGTTTGGCCTACCTCATGCTGCTTAAAATCATATTCGCTACTGAATGTAATCCAGATAATTACAAAGACGAGGTGTGGTATAATATTCAGTCGAGTAGGAGTCTAATTTCTTCGACTGAACGCAACTCTGCCAGATAGATCTGCTCTACTGCATCATACAACTCCCTGTTGTCGATTTCCTCGAGAAGTGGTAGTAATTGACCGTACACCTCAGCTGCCTTTGTCTCAAGTTGCAAGAGGACCTAGATGCTGCTGATATATCAGGCAGTAGCGGATTAATTTTCACCACGCAAAGTTTGTCGAGATTTGACTACTGAAGCAATTCCAACTAGCACAATAGTTGGCATCATACCTATGCTTGCAAGGAAGCTTTCGTCGTCGTTTGCTTCATCCACAATCTCTTGATGAATCTCCTCATCATATGCCATCGCAGCATCAACATCCACCTTTCCATATTCCATGTGTGGAGTACCTTGACTACGTGAGTAAACGCTCTCGACCTCTATGTCAATGGAAGATTTGAAAGAAATGCTCGGGTATTCACCACCAACCTTAGTCCACTCTGAAGTGACTTGGTCTATGGTAAACAAATCATCAATCATGTAAAAGACGTATCCGTCATAATCTTCTGCAACCTGGATACCATCACCGTAATCACGCTCGTTGAATGTGAATCCATATTTCTCTAGACTTGATTTAGAATCTTCTGTAACCTTCAATATGTACTCATCATAGAAGTTAGATCCAGAATAAACCATGCAATACAAACTGAGTGGTGCAGGAGTATCACCGAAAGTTAACGATTGTGCGGTGCACTCATCGATGATGAAATCTGTATATCTAACAACGGTATAATCTACATTGGATTCGTCAGACTGGTATGATGGTGGAGGGACACCATTAACCTCTACCACCTCGGCTAGCACTGTGATTTGGTAATTACTCGCCCACATAGGTCCAGTTGGAGTAATTGTTACCGTGAAGTCTTCTGAGGATTCAGCATCCAAACTTATGCTAGAGTCACTAAAATCTACTCCAACATCTTCAGAGTTGCTAGAAACAGAGATTGATATTTTTTCGCTATGCATTGAAGGGTTTGTAACAGTACAAATTGCAGTTCCACCAACTATGTTTGCTGGGTCGGAATCTACCTCTACACTGTTTTGTTGACATTCAATTTCAACACTATATTGAATGTCTTGACCGCTTACTGTAAATGAGGCAAAAGCTAGGGCAAAGATTACGCCAGACACGAGTAAGGCCCTAAATTTCACAAAAAATTATCATTTCAAGGCCTAACTTATACATTTCCCCGACATGAAAAACCTGCGAAATTCATAGATTTCTGTAGAGACTTAGTCGAGGAGAAGTCTGATTTCTTCGACCGAACGCAACTCAGCGAGGTAGATCTGCTCTACTGCATCATACAACTCTCTATCGTCGATTTCCTCGAGAAGTGGTAGTAATTGACCGTAGACCTCAGCTGCCTTTGTTTCGGTTGCTAGAGCACCCTGAAGCATTTCTCTAGTATCAGTTGTGTGGGAGATGGCCATTGAATCTCTTTCAGTCACACATTCTCCACCGTGCTTGACGATTGCATTACGAATTGTAGCAGCGTGAACCATTGACTCATTGGCTTCTTGCTGGAACATTGGCTCAAGTTGTATTCTATGCAATCCCTTGACATATGCTGCATAGTGAGCATACAGATTGATTGCTCTGAGTTCTAGACCAAGTGCTTGATTCATTTTTTCTATTAATTTGGTCATAATATCACCATTTAGGTCAAACGAAAAATATTCCTCGCTGTCCCTCTTTGGGTTGACGTAATCATGTTACTTCATTAAGGCTTGCTTCCAATCTTTCCATCTCCGAATCGGGCCGATTCAACTAAACGTCGGAATAAAGGATATAGCCACATCAAATCAGCGTGGAGATAAGGCGATTTTTTTGTACTCAAATAAGCGATTTAGACAAGCGGTTCTCGTCTTTGTCCTAATCGCCATACCGTCTTTCGCAATCACAGGCAGTTACATTGTCTCTGATTCTCCAACTCCAATTGATGGAGTTGAGGAAAACCCCTACCCTTCCAAACAGTTCAGTGACGGATTCCTATTCATTGTAATCGACGGCGGTGGCCGGAATATGATGGCTAATCCGGACTTAATGCCCAAACTAAACGAGAGGGTTGAGGATGGTGCGTACCTAGAATTAGTCTCAAGTCCAATGACGATGACTGCAATTTGTGTTAAAGAAATTGCAACAGGCGTCCCTTCTAAACCAAATGAAGCGCTCTCAAACTTCAGGCCTGAGCACCCAGGAACACTGGATGGATGGAAACTTGCTAGCACTCATGATGGCGATAACGACGGGGAATATGATCACAAAGTGGGCATCTTGGGAGACTACGTTTGGAAAGACCTCTATCCCGACAGAGAGTTAATCCCTTTTTCTCAGCACAGATACGGTCACGCTGATTATTATCAGGGAGATGAAGAATCCTTTGTGACCCTTGAAAATTGGCTTTCAGGAGATATTCCTAATGGACATGATAGGACTCCGAATATCATTGTAGCACATCTCTCAGGCCTAGATAGTGTAGGACATAGATACGGAGTGAAAGATTCTCCAGAATTTGAAGACAAGTTATTGTGGCTTGATGACAAAATGGATATTGTTTTCGAAATGGTTCCCGATAATTGGACCGTCCTCGTCACTGCCGACCACGGCCTGACAGATTCTGGACAACACGGCTCACCTGACGACGTAATTAGAGAAACTGCTGGATTCATGTGGGGTCCAAACATTGCTAGCGGCGTCACAGTTGAAGACATGACACAGAGGGATTTAGCTACCCTTCCTTCGATGATCTTTGGACTTCCTTTACCACATGCAATTCACGGCAAAGTGCCACTGGATGCATTTGTGCTGACCGATGAAGAATACCAAGAATACGAACAGTGGAATTGGGATGCTGCAGTCGAGAGAAACGATTGGTTGGAAGAAAATGGCCACTCTTACGTCAACGACATGAGCAAAGATAAGATTGAATGGGATTTGGTTAGAGGAGATGAAATAGGCATGAGAAATATCGACCTGTGGGTTTCTGCAATAGCCGTTCTTGCATTCGCAGGATACCTGTTTTGGTTCCTCAATTCTCGTGAAAACTCCAAAAAATATGCTTTACTTGCATCGACCGGATTTATTGCAATACTCACATTTTCTGCGCTACAATCATACAACAGAGATTCCCTTGCCATATACTATTATCCCTTCGGATTAATTGGAATCTTATTCCTTTACATTATGTTAAAACGCACCATAGGACACGAACGAAGTAAATCCGAAAAATCGTGGGTTTACGGTGTTATCTTAGCAATGACTTTACTGAGCATTCACAATTATACAATGATTCCAGCGGTAATCGTATCATTGATTTGGCTTTCGAAGGGACACTCAAAAGAAACCAGTATAATTAGTGATGAAACATGGTTTGGAGTATTACTTGCGCTGTTGTTTTTCGCGATGATTTATCCTGAAACTAGGTTTACAATCATAGCACTGCCAATTTTGATTGGTCTGCTCAAACTCATAGAAAATCGAATGTTCGTTGAAGAAAAAGATAACACACCAAAGAGGCTACTCATTCCATTTGTGCTAATTTTGATCACAGCGATTTTCTTCTCTGATTACAGGATATATGGAGTATCTGCTCCAAGATTCATGGTCATGTTTACCCAATCCAGTGAACTTGATGCTGTGTTATGGTCTGTGTTTATTGCGTTCACGTTTACACTAATCTATGCAACTAGAATGCGAAATGAAAATTGGCCGGTAGCACTTGCAATAGCCGGTACATTCGCTACTATACCTGTTCTAATCGCACAAGAATCTAACACTGTAGATTGGATTTTAATTTACACTTTAATCGCTGGAGTTGTAGCATCTGGTGTTCTAAGATTGTTAGGAAAAGAGCACGCATTCCCGCTATTCCAATACTGTGCATTTGCTTGGATGACAATGAGTTGGGGAGCATGGGGAGGAGGTATTTCGATGATCTTCTTTGCTGTAACCAATTCCCTAATGCAGAGAGAATGGAGCCACCTCCTCGAAACTAAAGAAAGCAAAACCGCCGAATTTGCAAGGAATGTTATGTTAGGAATTTTGCCAATAGGCCTGTGGTTTGCTTGGTGGGCCACACTTGGACAAACCGATGGATTGCTTCACCCTCGCGACATCGACCCTGGGAACTTGTTCCTCAAAGGCGGGTACATCGGAGACAGACTTTCACCTAGCAACACATGGGTTTTCGTCATGGGTGCGGGCCCTGCTATTTTGATGGGAACATTACTTTGGAATGAATTTAGACTCAACAAGTGGCCTTTGCAGATGACGGTAATTATCCTCGCTGTTCGCTTAGCTGCTTTATCGCTACAACTTTCAATATCACCAAACCTACCACGTTTAGTATTCAAGATTGGATGGGATATACTATTCTGTGTGATTCTGCTTACAGTATCTGGAATTTTCATGCTTTACGAGCAACGAATTAACAAAGAAAAAGTCTTCACGGCTGAGGTCTAAACCTAATCTTTAACGAAGTCTTTCCACATTGACATGTAGTCGATGAAAACGGAACTTAAATCAGCTGCGGCTAATTCTTCTCTAGTGAATGGTGGCCGCTTTGGATTGTAATCTGAATCTGCCAACCCTTGTGCCCAGTCAGGATGGGCAATTCCCACTCTAGCAACTCCCACAAGGTCTGCACCTTGGTCCATGAGCCAGTTTGCATCTGCGGTTGACCAGATTGCTCCGGTTGAAGCATATGCGATATTTTCTGGAATAAGTGGCTTGAATAATTTGGTTAAATTCTGTCCATCTTCCAATTTTTCAAATGCATCCCAGCATGATAGATGGAACATGTCAATATCCATTTCGC
>JBMYVD010000056.1:0-8506 GCA_049606035.1 Candidatus Poseidoniaceae archaeon
CCATACACCTTCATCACCAGGCTCCCAACCCCGGTATTCGATGTTCCATGCTGCGATTCCACGCTCTGCTAGATCTTCAGCAATCGGCGCCATCAAATCGAGAGTGAACTTCTTTCTCCAAAATCCACCGTGAATCAACATCACACAAGGCACACCCTCATCCTTCTGGTAAGGAGATGGCTCGTCTGGCATATACAAATCTGCGAATTGCCAATCCTCTGCGCCCCACTGCATGCGGTCAACAGGCAAATTAACCAACTCAAGGTGTGACTCTACTTCTGTCTCTTGGGAACAGCACAGTCTCTCTCACGTTTCTTGAACCTGTTAGGACCATCAGCAATCTTGCCACGCCTAATCCCCAACCAGCGTGAGGTGGTGCTCCGTAGCGGAATCCATCTGTGTAAAATGCGAAATCTGCAGGGTCGAGTTCCATGTTACGGAGATTTTGCTCCAAGACATCGACATTGTGTTCTCTTTGGCCGCCACTTGTCATCTCGTCACGCCCATAATTCAAATCAAACCCACGTGAAAGTTGTTCGCCAGTCGAACCCATTTCCCCGGGAATATGGTGGATGTAGAACGGCTTCATCGACATCGGCCAGCGTGGCAAGAAGTGGAAACCTGGATACTTCTCTGCAATTATGTCACAGTGAGATGATTCAATATCGTCTCCCCAGGAGATATCTACTCCCGCATCTTGGATCATCTTGATAGCGTCACAGTACTCTATTCGTGGGAATGGAAGACTTGGAACATCAACTGTAATCGGTTCATCGCCTTGACTCTCTCTGTATTGGTTGATGGTATCGATGTGTTCTTGGTCATTTTCTGCAACCATCTTCCAAATGTGATGAATCATTCTCTCTTGAACGGCCATCACATCATCGTCGTTCATCCACGCACCTTCAATATCGAATGAAATAAACTCATTCAGGTGGCGGTATGTATCGTGCTTCTCGGCACGGAAAGCAGGTCCAATTTCGAATACTCTTTCCATTCCACCAAGCACGCTCAATTGCTTGTACAATTGTGGAGATTGTGACAAAAATGCAGGCGTATCGAAGTACATCATCGGGAACAAGTTAGTTCCACCTTCAGATGCAGAAGCGATGATTTTAGGTGAGTTAATCTCTTTGAATCCCTCAGTTATGAGGTGTTCCCTGCCATATTGCAAAACTCTAGCCCTTAGCGTAAACATTGCATTTACATGAGCTCTTCTTAGGTCGAGGAATCTGTTGTCTAGTCTAGTGTCAAGACCAATAGAAACCGTATCTGTAACACCAAGTGGGAGCGGAGTATCTGCCTGAGCAAGAACTGTGAATTTTGAGGCTACCACTTCGTACGAAGGCGGAGGTGTTGGCTCACCTTCTGCTACTTTTGGAGGTCTCTTTTGTGCGACTTGTCCAACAATTTGGACCGTGGATTCACGTGATAATCCCTGTGCGGTTGCAAGTTCTTCATCGCTTACACCGCCTTCTTTTAGGAATACTTGAACACGACCTGTTCCGTCGCGAATGTCCATGAAACAAATCTTACCTTTGCCTCTATTTGCTTCCATGTAGCCACAAACTTTCACTTCACTACCTACTAAATCAGCACCATCATTCTGAATTTGGCCCAAAGTGTGCGTTCTAAAAGAGGTGGGGTGCCAGACTGTGTCTCTCGCCATGTGTTGATGCGTGAGACATTCTATCATGAAGTCATCGCTGGGCAAAACATAGTATTGATATAGACTAATCTCGGCGGTTTAAATATGACTGAGGAACTATTTTCCTCCGAAAGCGTAGCCTCTGGCCATCCTGACAAGTTGTGTGATGCAATCAGCGATGCGATTGTTGATGCGTGCCTTGCAGTTGACAAAAACGCAAGAGTCGCAGTAGAAACAAGTGTAAAGGGTGGAGCCGAAAAGGGGATTATCCTGCTCGCTGGAGAAGTTACGCTTGCTGGAGAGCATCCTGACTATGAAGGAATTGCAAGGAGAACCGCAGCAGATATTGGCTATGATTCACATGAAATTGGATTCGATTCAACCTCAGAACACAGATGTGAAGTCATTCAAAGAATCACTGCACAAGCAGCAAATATTTCTCAGGGTGTAAACAAATCAGACCAAGGTGCCGGTGACCAAGGAATCATGTTCGGATTTGCATGTACAGAAACTGAAGGATTCCCGGAACTAAGTGGCAGATATTTTCCCCTTGCAGCAGCTCTATCCCAACGCTTAACCCGCAGAATGACAAATGCTCGCAAAGATGGAACACTTCCCTGGGCAAGACCAGATGCAAAAAGCCAGGTCACCATTGAGTACGAAAATGGAAAACCCAGTAGAGTTCATACAATAGTTATCGCAATCCAGCATGACAAGCATCTGAAAGAGCAGTTCGGCGGATCTGAGGAAGAAGAACTTGAATTTGTTCGAAGTGAAATTACAAAGCACGTGGTTGAACATTCCATTCCAGCGTCACTCATACAAGAACCATACAACCTAATTGTTAACGGAACTGGAAGGTTCGCTGACCCTGGTGGTCCCTATGCAGACGCTGGTGTAACAGGCCGTAAGATAATCGTTGACACATACGGAGGCATGGGTAGACATGGTGGAGGTGCTTTCTCTGGCAAGGACCCATCAAAGGTCGACAGGTCTGCAGCATACGCATCAAGATGGGCTGCAAAGCACGTGGTCGCTGCCGGACTAGCAACAAAGTGTGAAATCCAACTCGCTTACGTGATTGGAGTAGCAAAACCGGTCAGCGTTAGAGCAGAATCTTTTGGAACTTCAAATCTGTCTGATACAGAATTAACCGCTAAGGTGAATGAAATTTTTGACTTTACACCTAAGTCCATTTCAAGCGAATTAGATTTGCTCCGTCCAATTTACTCGGTCACAGCTGCAGGAGGCCACTTTGGTAGAACACCTGGTGTCGAAGGAGAATTCCCTTGGGAAAAACTGGATGAGGCTAAATTATCCGCACTTCGAAACTAACTTGCCCCGGCCCTTAGGGCCGATTGGATGAAAAGTCAGTATTGAATCGCATAACACATGACGCGCAGGGTTAACGCACTAGTTTTGGTCATGGTAATGGCCATTGCACCTCTAGTTCCAATGGCAAGCGCACATCCCTCTATCGGGCTGTCAACCGATGTAAGCCACGTTATTTTGTCCCCTGGAGAGGCGACCAATATCACACTTACAATCAATAATAACGGCTCAACTATAGAATCCTACAATATATCTGTTTCAGGTTTCGATAGCGTGTGGGAGGTTATTCCTGCCGATTCAAACGTCAGCGGTGTAATCCCGACTCTGAGCGCTAGCACCAGTATAGCTATCAGACTGTCAACTAACGCATTACCAAGCAACTCCGGAACATTAATCATCACGGTCACTGAACCAGATGCTAACGTTTCTAGCACGATCGACGTTCAATTATCGGTTCTACCGAGATATCTTCCGTCAATTGATGCTACTTCAGCCGGCGACAATGGACTAGTGAATATCACGCCTGGTGATTATCTAAATTTGTCAATCTCAGTTACCAACGACGGAAATGTCGATGATACGATTTTGTTGTCTGTAGACCAAAGTCCTGATTTGGTCGCTTTTTGGTCGAATTGGACAAGTGGTGGAAATAACAACACTGGTGGCAACAATACATCCGGTAACAATACCGGTGGAAACAACAGTTCAGGCAACAACAACAGTTCGGGTAACAACACCAGCGGTAACAACAGTTCAGGCAACAACACCAGCGGAAACAATACTGGCGGTAACAATACATCTGGAAATAGCTCCTCCGGCAACAGCACCTCTGGAAACAACACTGGAAACGGAAGCAATGGTGTGTTCTCTCGCTCAATACCAAACGGTTGGGAAGTAAGGTTTGTTGATGACCTAATCGAAGTAATGAGTCCAGGGGAAACTAGAACTGCTAATCTGATTATTTCGACCCCTTCAAACGCTGCACCAGGATATTACGGATTCAAGTTATTTGCCGCAAGTTCTCTTGGTAATTTCTCGGTGAACACAACACTTGTGGTCAACATTAGTGCAACCCACGATTTATCGTTCTCTCACACAAACCTCGGCGTTTTGCTACCGGGTGAAAGTTCTACAACCGAACTGGACATAACCAGCCTATCAAGTTCCGAAGGTAATTGGACCTGGACATCGACTGTTGTTGAGGGAGATTGTTCATCTGAATTGTCAGAATTACAGAGCAACATTATGGATGGACAAGTTTACCAAATCGAGGTCGATGTTACTGCAGGAGTAAATACTCACGCCAATGACGAATGCAAGGTCAGAATTGACGGTGTTTTAGACCATGATTCTTCGATTACTGAAGCATACGAGTTTTCGGTTTACGTCGGTGAGAAATGGGGGCTATCGATGGTTCTTCCATCAATGTTAACCCTCGACGTGGAAACTGAAGAAACCTTCAACGTGGCAGTCACAAATAACGGAACTGAAGAGGATACAATCTCACTAGTTGGTATCGATTCTGAGGGGATTACATTCACAAATCCTGAACCTGTTACTTTACAGAGAGGAGAGTCACAATACATCGTTGTTGGAGTTATTATCGATTCATCAATTGTTGGAGAGATCACGCTAAACTTCAGCATGTCATCAACTAATAGTGGCTCTGAAACAGTAACTGAAAGCGGAATATTTGACGTAAGAGAATATGCAGAGTTCTCAATCAGTGGACCTTCGGACAACAGAATAATCATAACGCCTGGTGAAGATTCTTCGATTTCTCTAAACCTATCCAATCAAGGAACAAGAGACCTAGACTTCACAACTACGATCATCGGACTCCCTAACGGCATTACAGTTCTATCCGGCCTCGAGGAAGTCTCTCTACTAGCCGGTGAATCAACCGATGTTACACTGCAAATGTCTGCGGCAAGCTCCTTACAGCCCACAAGTGACTCTTTCACAGTAACCTTTGATGCAGTATATGTCACCGAGTCAATCACCCTTGACCTACAGATTACTGACAGGAACGAAGTATCAATCGATGCGGGTACTGACAGAATAATTGCATCACCAGTAAGTGAATCTAATCTAACAATGATGGTAACTAATCTCGGCACATCAAGTCAAACCTTCGTTGCTGATATCAACAATAGCCAAGTCAGTGACTTCTTCTCGATCAGTGTTGACAAATTAACGCTAACTCTTGCCTCTGGTGAATCCGGAACAATCACTCTATCCGCCATGGAAGTTGTAACCGGTGCACCTGAATCGGGACTTGACATGACCGTATCAGTTGTTAGCTCTACCGACTCAACCGTTTCCGATTCGATTCAGATAAGCATTATTCCAACGATTGCAAACGGTCAAATCACTGTCCTAAGCGACAAAGACAGCGGAAAGCCTGGTGAAACAATCAATGGTAATATCATAATCACGAATCTTGGAACATCCACAGACACTATGAGAATTAATTCCGTTGACCTTGATTGTGGATTAATGGATGCTGAAATCGCTCTTGGACCAAGTATGTCCTCAAGCCCAATCCCTTGGTCTTGTACAATCCCTGATGATGAGACTGCTGGAATGAAGGTGTTAGAATTTAGATTAACATCAGCATCTAGGTCAGACATGGTTGTAAGGTTCAGCGAATCTTACACTGTGGAACCATCTTGGAGCGGAGAGGTTATCGCATTTACATTTGGTGAAAATGATTTAGTGTTCGATGAGAGCCTAGACCAACACACAATTTCAGTAACCATTTGCAACCAAGCTAACACGTTTATCGAAGGTAGTCTGGAATTGGTTGGAAAGAATGAACCACAAATGGACGGTGTATTCTTCAAAGCAGGTGAGACCGGAATCAACTCTACATACTCGCTCGCAAGTAAAGGCTGCGAGGACTTCAAACTGATGCTTACACCGCTCAATCTCGATGGTTTTGATGCTAAATTGACAATTCACGCATCTAGCCAAGTGCTTGGTCAAACAGTTAGAGACGTCTCCCCCGAATTACGAGCCGAAGTGGGAGGTCCAGAACTTGCCCCTGACGGTATGGACTTGGGCATTCTTGAGTTGAATAACAAGAACTCAATCATACTGCTGTCATCGGGTTGGGCACTCGCAGCAATTATGCTTCTTTACATCAAACTTTTCAGAAAGCCTGTACAGATTGAAGAAGAGGAAGAAATCGAGGAAGAGACACCACTTGGACCAAACGAGGTCAGAATCGACGAGTATAACAAAGTCACATGCACCAGTTGTGAGGCAAGGTTAGGAGTCCCCGAGGGAAGTGAGCCACCATTCAGGTTTACCTGCCCACAGTGTGAAACGCGAATTAGAGTGGTAGAGTAATTTCTAGCGCTTTTGTGCAAATAGCAAGAAAGCCGTGTGTCCGAATGGACCGTTTACTGGACGCATTCCTCCTTTCGACGTCACGCCCCATTGCCGCTCCATCAACTCTCCAGCCCATTCAACAGTTAATCCAGAATCTTCACATGTTTTCCAGCACAACTCCAACTGAGACGTAGTTGGAGCATAACATGCTAGTCTTGCCCCGAATTTCATCTTGGGCGTGCATGCTTCGATTGCGGCTTTGTGTGAAGGCATGTCAAGAATGACACAGTCAAATTCCATATCCGGTACGACATCTTCTACCAATCCTTCCAAGTGAGTATGACTTGGGAATTCTTCAAAGCATTCACTTGCTCTACAAAGATTCACTAATCCAACACTAGCATGCTCATCTCTCGGTTCGGTCGTAACCAAATGACCGGAATTGCCCATGACCTTGGCAAGGTGAAGAGACAAGCCTCCGGAGCCCAAACCTGCCTCTAGTACTGTATCACCGGGACCAACACCCAATTTTGTGATTATGAACCCTGCATCTTTAGAGGAAATCGTTTGTGCTCTTCTTGCCATTCCCGAGATTAACTCTTGCAATCTTGGCGGCATGATTGTAAGATATTTTTGACCTACTAAAACCTCGTCGCCTACCTTTGTTCCTTCAAGCAGTGTTGCGGTATTGATCACTCCCAAGCCCTTATGCTTGACCATTTCATCTAGGACTTCAACCACGTGAATCCGTCCTTCATTTTCCATCAGGACCGAATAGTCTGCCATGCTCATGCGAGGGGGAATGTTTGAAGAAAGATTCGCATCAAAAAACTCTCATACCCCCGTAGGGGGTGTCGACATTTATAGCACATGTTCAAATACCATGTTTTTCGAACAAGTCTTATGTCGGCCACACGTAGAACTGCATTTTCCATTGTTGGATTGATGTTAATTAGCATCCTTGCATCATTTGGAGGACTCATTGCTGAAAACCAAAACACAACTCTAGAATTGATGGAAGAACCTATTCAGTTTGAGGCTACAAGCCCTGGGCACCCAGTATTTGCAGAATACATGGGAGCACATTGGTGTGGCCCATGTATCACTGCTACAAATAACCTGAAAAATTTGTACAGCACTAACGGAGGAGGAGGAACACAATCCTCAGATTTCACTTTTGTATCATTTTGGGAATCCCAAACTACAGGCTGGCCATCTGATTCCCCAATCAATCGCAGATCGCACATTCAAAATGCGCCAGGATACAGTGGCGGTATTCCTGTCACAGTATTTGGCGATGCAGCATCTGGAACTTACTACACTGTAGGTGGTCAAAACTACGACAGTTTCTACCAAAATGGTGGAAATATGCTAAACGCAAACGATTACTCATTGTCTGTAATTCAGTCTGAAAACGGCAACAATATGGATATCGAAATAACCGCCGCTTACACCGGGTCTGGGACCAAGACAGTGTATCTTTACGCTGCAGTAACTGAGGAGAAGGGATACGAACCATACACTGCTGGAAGTGGCTCAGACCACCCCCCACACCTATGGAAGAAGTGGCTGCTAAACAATGGAAACAACGGATTCGAATCATTCACACTAACATCTGGCTCACCGGTAACAAAATCATGGACAGTACCAACTTCAACCGCAAGAGCCGTTAGTGGAATCAGTTCTGCTGACAATTTCCTAACAGTGGCTGCTCTATTGGATGGAGACCACACAAATCACCGTGGCGTTCTATCTGCGGCTGATTCTAACATGGCCCCAACCATTGATGTTGGAGTTCAGTCATTCACTGCAACCAACCCTAGCGCACCTAGCGGTTACATCAATGGAGACGTGCTGAATGTGGAAGCAACCATCGTAAATAACGGAGTAGACGCTTACACCGACGGAGGAGATGTCAGATTCTTCTACAAGGCAAACAACGTCAAGACCTATGTTGGCTCAACTCAAACTCTGGGCAACTTCGCTTCTGCTGGAGCAACACAGACATTCACTGGACAGATTGACACTACAAGTCTGCCATCCTCAGCCTACCAAACAACATTCGGAGTAGAAATCTCCAATCTGGTAGCTGACAAGTCCAGTACAAATAACGAAGGTACCAAAGTAGTTCCTCACGACCTAGTCCCTGTGGCACGCAAAGCACAAGTTATTGGCAACAACCAAATCGAG
>JBMYVD010000057.1:0-8278 GCA_049606035.1 Candidatus Poseidoniaceae archaeon
ATGGACTCTTGTGTACAGATTACTCCGAAACATGCCTCGATTGTTTGAACACCGACTAATTGAGGAGTAAAGTATCCTGTTGAATTAATTGTTCCACTTGATGAAGATGTTAGTGACCAAACTACATCCTCTCCAATCATTCCACCTAGCGCATCGTTAAGGATGTGTGAGAATTGAACACCTGTGTCCGCATTTGTAGTCGAACCAGAAGGAGATACAGATACGGTATCCACGTCAGTGTAGTTTATTGCAATCTTTGGCCTGTTGTTGGATGCACTCTCACTCGAGTAGAATTCGACGTATGCAGGAGAACCCGCAGCAGTAGTAGCGACAACAACCCAACCATGGTCTCCATTCATTTGCATGTTATCATGGCCAATATCTAGCCACACCGATGTTGTCGATGAATCAACACTCGTTGTCGAAATCGGTGCAACCTCGTAGTCTGTACCTGCCGTCAGACCTGCAGTAGCCCAAGGAACTCCTGCGGAGGAACTGTTCCACGTTGAGCCCGACTGTGTCCAATCGGTTGTCAGTAGCCTGTGAACACTCAAATTGATCGGTCCTGTAGCAGGGTACTCGACTTGCAGATGTATAGCAGCTGAATGGATGTTAGCCGCCATAGGTAGAGGAACTTGGCTATTGTCAAGAGCAAATATCATTCTACATTCTGTGTTTACTCCTTCACAATCAGTTCCTACAACTAGGGAATCAGTTCCGTGGTTTGTGTCTGCTTCTCCGCTTCCGATGTATGAGTCTCTGATGTTTGTGTGGCCTAGATCGGGGACTTCATTACCGGTTTGGAAATTATAAGTCCAAGTGTGGTCACCGTTGTAGGTATGGTCGACAGGCGATCCAATAGCAAAGGTGCTACGGCTTGAAGATGGTCCTGGAATTGAACCGTTGATAGCTTGGACCCACCAACTGTATACCTCTCCAGCAGTTAGATTGTCACTGAATGTGAAGATAGTTCCGTTAATTTCTGGGTCTTGCCAAGACTTGTACTTCTGTTCTCCATTGCTGTCGGCAATCGTTACGATATATCCGGTAGCGTTTGTCACACTGTTCCAAGATAGTTGTGGTTTGTCTAAGGATTCAAGTTTCCAAGTACTTGTGTTGTACAATATTGCACCATCTGCTGGATATGCTATGGTTGGCTGAGCAGGTGGAATTACTCCGTCAACGTTGTCTACGTACTCCAATGTCAACTTAGGCCTGTAGTCGCTGTCTGTGTTGTCGTAGAACTCGTGGGTTGAACCCGGAGTTCCAACAGTCTGCAGCATTATCGACAGAGTATCATTACCATTTGCTACATTGGATTGTGCTAAGGATGTTATATCCCAAACTTGCCAACCCACTTCTGGTGAAACCAGTAAGGTCGAGCGTGTAATTTCTGAACTTGAACAACTTGGTGCCGTATTCCAAGTCACAGTTTCTTCATTGAAGGTGTCACATGCATGTGCACTGACTGTTAGCGAAGATGTCCCTGTTACATTAGTTCTGTAAAGACTCAACAGGGCATTTGTAGGAGTCATTGCTGATGGGAATGGCATCTCTGACAAATCGAACGTGAGCAAAATCCTAGATTCTCCTGAACCGCTTGAAGGAAGTCCTAATTCGAATGGGTTTTGGTTAGCAGATCTAGTTGGATTGCTTGAGTCGATGCTTGCATCAGGTACTGCCGGCAAATCACCAGAATCTTCGAACACAGACCCCTGATACAACACTACGGTATTGTTTCCAGCGCCATCATCATAGCCTACCTCTTCCGGTACACGATAAGAGTAGACATCAGACCATTTTCCTAATCGGTAATCTTGCTCAGCTCTTACTCTCCAATAGACCCATATATCTCCAACGTAATCGTTTTCTAAGGTGTATTCAAGGTTAGAAGAATCCCAAGTCCCGTTAAATGTAGCATTGTTTGAGAAGTCAAATTGGTATGTGAATGTCTCATTTGCGAAATCTGAGTCGATTGAATATTCCATAATCCATCGTGTTTCGTTTGTAACAGATGAGGTCCAGTTCATTGTGGTATTTTCTGCTCCCATCGGCCTTGATGAATTCTCTTCCCATACAGTCGAACCATCCAAAGGATAGAGATTAGTTGGTTCGCCAGGTAGCCACTGTTCACCTGTCCTCCAAGTTAAGGATACTTCAGGCCTCTTTGATTCATCAATGGTATAATCACTGCTGGCAAATCTCCAATCATCAGATGTATCGCTTTCTTCAATTACATAGAATCCCAGATTTATGCTATCTGTTCCATTTGCATGGGCATGCTGAACAGGGTACGTTATGTCAAATTCAACAGTATCGTCCTGGTAATCTAATGTTGAAATTGTGAATTGTGTGTCACAGGGATCATCTAGCCATGGGTTACTGTCACCAGTCGGAGAATTGAATGTCGCACTTTCATTCCAATCCATTAGTTCACAAACAGCGATCCTAATTGTTTCCTGATCACTTTCTCCTCCGCTCAGCCTGTTCAAGGTAAGGCTTGCATCGATAAATTCGTAATTTGATGGAATTGGCAAACTTGACCAATTAATCTTAATCGCTGTTCTTGTTTCATAAGCGTTTGAACTACTGAATTGAGATCTACCGACAATTAACTCTGAGGAACTCTCATACGCTGAGTTAGAGGAGCCTGAATCGATAAATGAGTCCATGAAGTAATCAGGATAATCTAATGCCTCGACCAACATACCTTGCTGGAAAGTAATTTCAGCATCGGTTGAGTTGATTTCTTCACCGGTTTCGCTCGGTATGTGGAATATTGTTCGGTTTCCTCTTGCCCCCAGTATGTCATCTGTTATTGGTTGGGTGAACCAGATGTATGAATCACCTGCTGAGAAGTTGCCAGGGTAAGTCCAAGTCAGACTATTTAGGTCCCAACCTGTTGAAGATTCTCTACTGTCGAATACTTCCCAACCTGCTCTCACATCACTATAATCCTCTAATATGAAAATTCTCCAATCGTCAACGTTCGATGGGTTGGAGTGATTCCAACTGAAAGTTGGCTGTGTATGCGGAAGAAGAGCGTGCCCACTGGTGTTCCACAAAATTTCGTCGACCGCAGGGTCAGTATTGGCGCCCGCAACTTCAGGGGTTGATGCATTGCCGGATGTCCATGTCATGTTTAACCAGGGAGAGTCGCTTGAACTTCCATCGGTAGATGTGAAAACTGTCTGGCCTTCGCCGATAGAACCAACTAATGTTAGCGAAATGTGGGAATCACCATTTGCGAACGCATGCTGTACTATTTCTGTAATATCAAAAGTCATCCACGCTGCAGATTTGCTCTGCTGTATATCGACAATTGCTCCTTTGTCCATGTCTCCCATGGAACCTGGGCTAGACCAGTTGTTACTACCATCATAGGTTGTACCGTTAGCGCTTGTATTCCAAGCCACACTGGACTTGTGGATTGAAACTGCGTTCCCTGTATCTGAGCCAAACTCTGCGTATAGGTTCAATTCTGCTTTTGATACATGGGCATTCTGAGGATTTGGTAGTTCAGTTAGTGGAATTCTTAGTAATCCTGTTGCGTTTTCTCCGGTACTGCTTGTACCAACTTTGAGTGATGATGAAGAAGATTGGTCTGCGGTTGCACCAACTCCTGAGTCAGCGACCCATGTGTCAATGAAGTTTGGAATATCCAAATCAGGCATTGCATCTTGATGTCGCAATTCCACTGCTGCATTATTGGAGTCTATACTCCAAGTGGTAATATCAGGGAGTAAGAAATTGAATGTGTTTGACCAGTTGCCGATTTGGTTGGTTGAACTTGTAGCTCTAACCCTCCAGTACCAGGTGTTGCCAGCATCAAGAGGAGTTGACAAATCGAATGTTTGGTTAGTAATGTCGAAACCATTGTCATTCCAACTAGTCGCCATTATTAGATTTGAGGAATCGAAAGTATCTGTTGTGTCTAACTCAACAGACCATCCTCCGATAGAAACTCCTGCTGTGGATAGATTCCAAGCAAACTGTGGAGTTTTGTCAGGTGCTGGGTTGATTCCAGTTTCGATTGACCATGAGCCGTTTAGAGGGCTAAGTGGTACAGGGTCTGAAGGCACAGCATCTGAACCTGGGACATACACGAAGGAGATTTCAGGCCTGCTGGTAGAACTCGCAGAATTTGGATAAAACAATGCATCACGATTGTTGCCTGAACCAGAACCAAGTATTCCCAAAATCAAATCCACAGAGCGGTCTTCTCTCATAGCGTTCTGCACTGCAAGTGTCACGTCCCACTCAACCCAATCTCCTGCAGAATAGGATGTCCCAAGAGACTCTGAATCCAAAAGACTGGATTTCTCCCAGCCCTTTGCTCCGCTTGTACCCCAAGTGTTTGTTCCATCAAATGTCGCCCATGTTGCAGAATCCTCAGACCAATTGTTTTGTCTGCTTTCCCATGCTGCGATTACTGGTGTGCCCGATGGGTAATCTGCTAGTCTCATCTTTAGAGTTGCAGTCTTCACAGCATAACCGCTTGGCAATAAGTGACTAGTTAGGTCACATCCGATTAAGATAGATGTTTCTGAAGGATATGTGTTGTATGAAATTTGCATCTCATCCTCGCCGTTGTAGTTGGTGTTAGGAGTTCCACTGTCGATGTATGTGTCTTCACAACTTGGTGCATCGCCGGCGGTAGTTGCATTTCCGTGTGAAAGCCTTAGTCTGTGATCGTTATCTGCAATGTGCTCTGATTCTAGTCCTGAAACCAGGAATGAGGAGGTCGACCACCATGACCTATGTTTGGTTGTCGAATCAATTTGAGCTAGCCTCCAGTGGTATAGAACTCCATCGTCTAGTGCATCTGAACCAGAAATTGACCAGTTTCCATCAGTCTCAGAGAATTCTGTATCTACTGATGTGTCAAAAGAATGAATGACGTCTCTATACTCAGCGTCTGTGGAGAGTTCGAGTAGCAAATCACCGCTCCAAGAGATACTTCCATCCCAAGTTAGGGTTGGCGTGGTGTTGCCGGAAAGGTTGTGCCCGGTTAGATTCCATACTGCATGTCCATCTAATGGCGATAAGTGCGTAGGTGTAATTGGAGGCCCAGTGCTATCCCAGTCGTATGTGATTTCTAGACTTGGTGTGTCACAATCAGTTGCGTCTGTGCTACATATGTTTACGAATTTTGTCGATGTTTCCTCTATTCCATATGTCGATGCGACCAACATTAACTCAAGCGCATCATCTGGAGTCGAACCAGATTGGACTAGAGCATTATTGTCATCTATCCATTTTTGGATTGCTGCGGTTAGTTCTACCACAATCGTGTCCGACGACTGGTCTCCGTCAAAGCTAGTAAATGACATTGAAGGAACTCTTCCACCGTCGTCCCAGTAATATGTGCCATCGTATTTTCTCCATGTTGAACCAAATTCAGTCCATTCTTCTGATTCCATGATGTGGAAACTAACGGCTGCTGATCCACTGAATGAATTTCTGTCCAAGGTCAGTTCCGCACTGATAATCGAAGAGTTGCTGTGTAGACCAATGTCATCCATGTTAAATCTCATCAATCCATATTGCTCGCTTGAAGAGGATGTACCGATTGTGATATTACCTTCTCCACCCATGTTAACGTTTCTAGAGGCGCTACTAGAGTCGACGAAAGTATCCTCAATCGTGTCATCCATCAGTCCCAAATCATCGAAATCAATTGTGAACTGTCCATAATTACCTACCTGTGATACAGTATGCCCTGGCAAGTGGAAGTAACCAGTCTCCCAAGAACCGTAGGTGTCCGATGAGTCGATTGCCCTCATTCTGTAAAACATGGTTGTGGCGTTGTCCAACTCGTGACCTGTTGGGACAGTCATCTCTCCGTTGCCAGCATTTAATGTGAAAATACTGGAGTTGTCTACAGTGTTGTAGTACCAAAAGTCGTCTAAGTCTGATTTGAAGTCCTCACTGGTGGAGAGTTGTACTTGAGCAGAGGTTCCCGACATGCTTTCCCAAGAAAGTTCTGGATTTGTTTCTGCTGAAAGCAGGAATGAATCCGGATTCATTATTGCAGCCCCATCCTCTACAAAGTTAGGTGTGAGTGAGCCACCACTTGTGTGTGTTCCATTTTGGTGGTCGATTGAAAGATACGGTCTGCTACTTGAGTTAGTTGATTCTGACATGTGACAGGTGTATGAACTTCCTACCGCTGCCAATAGGATGCTGATTGTGCTTCTAGAATTGATTACAGCGTCTTGAACGAGTGCAGTTATATTAATCTCGAATGTGTTGTTATCATATCCGTAAAATGGTGGCTCCCAGCCTGACCTATCACTGGTGTCATCTGCGCCCGGCAAATCCCAAGATACTGATAGGTCTCTCTCATTCCATGTTACATTTGATTCGTCCCAGTTGGATTTTACTCTTGCAGAATAGATGCTAATTTTGTCAAGGTCTGCTTGATCTATTCCACAAGTGAGGAACAGAGTTGCTCCGTTTACCATGTCGCCACTTGGCACAGAGTTATTGAATTCAATCAGAATTCTAGATTCTCCGTTCGTGCCTATACCCAAATCAGCGGTTTCATCGCTTCCGTAATACGAATTCGGATTAGCCGACTCGATACCAGAATCCTTCGATGCATTGAATGTGGAAGTAGTTCTTTGGACAATATTTTCATCATCTAATTCAGAAATTTTCCATTCAGGAATAGCTTCTGGTAGCGCTAAATCAGCAAATAAGAACATGATTACCAGCAGCAAAGAGGTGGTAATTTTTTGGCGGTCACGGCTGCTTGACGACATTGGGCTCAGCACCCCAATGTAGGAGGGGGTATAGTTTCCTTTCGGCTGGCCACCCGTAGGGTGGCCGATGATATCTGGGAGTTTTTTTGCTAAAGCGAAGGTTCAAGTCCGTCCGATTCTGACGGGATAAGGTATGAGCGAACTCTGGGTTGAGCGCCACCGTCCTCGGACAGTCGGAGACATCAGAGGTCAGGCATCAGTTGTCCAAAGGTTGGCTTCCTACGCTAACTTGGCAGACTTCCCACACCTACTTTTTGCAGGCCCACCCGGCACAGGAAAAACAACTGCTGCTGTGGCTTTGACCAGAGATGTATTCGGTCCGGAATTCCGCAATAATTTACTTGAAATGAACGCAAGTGATGAGCGTAAATTAGAATCGATTAGAACCAAGGTCAAACAATTCGCAAGGACATCACCTTACGGTGATGCTAAATTCAAAATTATCTTCCTAGATGAAGCTGATGCATTGACTCACGATGCTCAAGGGGCATTGAGAAGGATAATGGAGCAGTACGCTCAAACCTGTAGGTTCATCTTGTCATGTAATTATTCGAGCAAAATTATCGAGCCAATTCAGAGTAGGTGTGCCGTATTCAGATTTAGACCATTGGCTGATGCTGATGTACTCAGCCAAGTCAAAAATGTCGCCGAGTCAGAAAAGGTAGGTTTGGACGATGAGGCGGCCGAGGCGCTTGTTAGAATTTCGCAAGGTGATTTACGTAAAGCAATCACTGCGCTACAAGTTGCGGCAGCGTTAGAAAAGAATGTTACTCGTTCACTAATTTACGAAACAAGTGCTACTGCTCCACCAGAATCTCTTCATCAATATCTAATGGCTTGCCGGCAAGATGGATTCCATGCAGCAAGACGAAGGTTGAGAGATCTCCTTGACAAATATGGCCTTGCAGGTACAGATTTTGTCAATCAATTGCACAGAGAATTATACGGAGCAGATTTCCTCTCGGAAATGCAGAAACTCGAGTTAACCGAGTTGATGGCAGAAATCGATTTCCGATTAGTTGAGGGCGGCGGTGAAGCCATCCAACTTGATGCTCTGACAGCAAGACTATCCAAGTTACTCGGATGAATCTTCAACTACGAGTTCTTCTACCACCAGGGTCATGGTTACTGTTCTCTCATTTTCCCACGGGTCTCCATCTTCGACTACTTTGATCTCAACCTCGTAAGTTCCAACAGCGAGTCCAGCAGGAACTTCGACTGCAACAGGATAATCAATGTCCTTGTGTGAACGAACAGGGTCTAATGCATCGGGGTTAGATTCGGAGAGAACCGACCACGAATTATTCGCAGCTTCCCCATTGAACGAGATTGTATATTCGGATTCGCTAGCATCGTAATTGTCGCTGAATGACAATACAAGATAATGCATGCCAGTGTAGCCTTCTGTAAGGTACACTTTGTCCTTGGATTCGTCCGAGAACTCAAACCCTTCTTCGCTAGATGAAATCATTCCCCATCCTTCGTCGACCTGCGGTGCAACAATGTCTGCA
>JBMYVD010000058.1:0-7904 GCA_049606035.1 Candidatus Poseidoniaceae archaeon
TTCATTCCACTCTGGGAATGTCTCTGGCATTTCTGCTTCATCAACAGATGAATCATTTACATCACCATCGCTAGTACACCCAGCAAGGACTAGGCAGAAACTCAACAGCAAAACCAGAAACTCTCTGCGCATGGTGTTATATTGCAACGGACTGTTTCATTAATCCTACGCCTTCATATCATGCTTCAATAAATAAGTCACACATGCGTACGCTTAGCCATGCGAAGAATGCTGGTATATTTGATGGCAATCGGAATGATTGCGATGTGCGTATCTGCAACAGAATCAGATCTAGATGGCGATGGAGAAACCAATGATGTTGATCTAGACATTGATGGTGACGGATTGAACAATACGAATGACTCATGCCCGTTGGTCTTCGGTACATCTTCGATTCTAGAGTCCGGCTGTCCAGATTACGATGAAGATGGAATCCCTGACCATCTTGATTGGAATAGAGACGGCGATGCTTGGGATAATGATGAGGACGATTGTCCTATGGTTCCTGGTACATCGAAATTTGTATTGAAGGGCTGCAAGGATATGGATGGTGATTTCATGCCTGATATCTACGATGATGATGCGGATGGAGATGGAATACGCAATGAAATGGAGAGAGCCGCTTCCACTGGCCTTGTGATGTATGACCCATACAATTTCAACTCAACTCCATCAGATGTTGATGAGGATACCATACCCGACGTTCTAGACGATGATGCTGATAATGATGGAATCTCAAACACCGATGAGATTGAGGCGTCAAGGATTACCGGTGAAAATTACGATTGGTTAGATGAGACCTTGACTCCACCCGACTATGATGGTGATGGATCCCCGGATGCACTTGACGAGGATAGCGATGATGACGGATGGCCAGATGATGTTGAACTTGACAGAGGCTCTGACCATCTAGACGAAAATAGCAATCCACATTTGATGTATTTTGGTGTAGATACAGGTATTTTCTACGGTGGAGGGTTGACATTTTACAACGGATACACCGATGATGCGCTTGAGATTTCTCTATCTGGTCTAATGGATATCCTCTTTGAAGAATTGGTAATTCTGTTGATGCTTGTCCCGATTTACGTTGGACTTTTCATCTCACGTCGCAAGATTTTCAACGACTTAATCGCAGATATTGAGTCCACAGAAGATTTAGACAAATTAGGCTCAATTGAAGAATCAGCTAACGAATTGGTTCGCTCAAAGCAACTCAAGGTATACCACGGACTTGTTCTTAGGAACTTAATCGAAACAAGAGAGAATTACCTCGAATCAATACTTCCGAATACAGACTCCGAAGAATGATTGTTGTTTCGTAGGCGACAGGGATATATTGCTACAAAAATCCGGAAATTTATGGGAGATGCTGAGGTCAATTGCCCGTCTTGTGGCGAGCTCATTTTGTTGCCGAGAGGTGATTCAAATGTTTTTGAGTGTCCAGAATGTAGTGCTGGAATCGATTGGAACGGCAAACACATCGTGGGCCTAAGAACCGATAGGAACTACATTTTTCCAGGAAGTAGCGAATACGAGACATTCTTCGATGCTGATTACCTCCATGAAGCGGTAAAATTCGCAAATGAAGTAATGGATAATGATGCAGTCGCAGATGATGTAATCGGAAGCGGCGGTAAGAATGGAACAGTAACATCTGATGCAATAAAATCAGATATAGATTTTAGTAATAACTTCCGCATTTTCGCAGGACTATTATTCATCCCTGCGATAATTTTTGCAATTGTTTTGGTACCTCAACCGGATGGGTGGATGGGAGCGGTTTGCTGCTTAGGAATCCCGACCCTAGTGATGATGGTTGCTAGCACCCCATCCCAGTATTCAGGCGATGATATTAGTCTTGCAAATAGTGAGGGTGGATCTTACAGAAGTGGAAGAGGAGATGGTTTAACTCCTGATGGTCGTTTCTTGACAGAGTATAATTGGAAGCATGAGACTTTTAACTTCGTAAAATTCAAAGAAGTATCCTCTGAACATCGAATAAAGGCTACCGCCTTTTACAGAGGAGGTGGTGACCACTCTAGTCCGAGTCAAGGTTACTTGTTGGAATATTTTGTTGAAGAAACTAAGTTCATCACAAGTTGGATTTTCACGACATGTCACGACTACGGTAGAGACTATTTCCTATCAGACCTAAATGAATTGTTATCGTTAAAGAACAAAATTAAACGCAAGTCAGGAGTGTCTGTTAACATCGAAATCAAGTTTGATTATCTTTCAAAATTTTCAATGCTAAAATCACGAAAAAAGAAATCAGAGATTGCTAACTGGGTTAATAATGACCCTGAAATTAGTTCGGTTTGGAACAAGATCACCAAGTCTTAGTTACCCGACTTGGATATCGAAACCATCAATCAGAAGTAAGCGATGTAGATGTAGATACCAGTTAGTATCGACATTGGGATTAGATAGAGCAATACTCGCAAAAATAAACTGGCTTTCTTCTTATCTTTGAAGAACTGATTGTCTTCTACAATAGCGTGACCAGCAGCGGCAATAGCTTCTCCGACTATTGCATCTACCACACTATCACATCTCGTTTAGGTTCCTGATTTCAGGAGTTGCATCAGCAATAATAAACTCAAGCATAGCAGCCCATAATACGAATTGGATACTCTTCTCTAGTTCCTCTTGACCGCCTACTTCTGACACCATGTTATCCAGTGTGTCAGAAGGTGAGTGATATGCAGAGTAATCCTCGTCATAAGCTCCTAGATGGAAGATTGTCTGAGCACCTAAATCTCTGAAGGTAACGTGATCAGAGCGACCAAAAGTATCCTCGTGTACATCGAATACTAGGTCTGCATGCTCATCCCAGTGCTGGTCACAACCTGCTCCATATGAGCCATCGATTCTAAGGTCCATAGGTGCTTTGAGGATATTTCTGTGTACGTGGTCCAGCACTGAAGTAATTTCAACATCTTGCACATCGGGATTTGAGTCAGGACCTGACCATGCATGGTAAGGGAATGGGTCTCCGTTTGACTTGTGTGCAGGCCAAGACATTCCCATCATATCCATATTGATGTAGAATTCAAGTTCCTTATCGTGAGGAAGACAGTAGTCACATTGATTGTTTGCGAATGCGTTTGAACCACGAAGACCTTCTTCTTCGCTCGACCACAGTGCAAGGAATGTATCACACTCGAAGGTCATGTCGACGAAGGCACGTGCAAAGAGCATCATTGCTACAGTACCTGCTGTGTTGTCATATGCTCCTTCATAGGTTCCACCGCCGGGAGGTCCTCCTGGTGGTGCGATGTCCATGTGTCCACCCATGCCTTGGACACAGTTGTCACTGGTTCCTTCTTTCCAAGCGATGACGTTCAGGCTTTCTGGTTGTGCAAGATTGCCGTGGTCTGTGACTCTGAGTAGGTGTGTCTCGTAGCCCAATCCTTCGAAGTGTCCCTTGAAGTATTCAGCTGCACGCTCATAGAATCCATTTCCTGCGCCCATCCAGCGGTTAACGTATCCTCCACACTTTGTTGTGTCAGAGCATACACTAGTGATGAAATCCATCTTCTCAAACCACTCTACTCCATTGACGATTGGAGAGCCATTCGTAAGAGGAACTTGGATGATTTCAGTTCGCCCATCATCACTCATGAAAGTGATATTGACAGCAGTTGTATATGGAGTGGTGAGAATTTGGCCGAATACGGTGTTTTCCTCAGCCATTATGCTGTGGCTCTTCACATAAGAACCGTTGATGAAAATTAGAACATCTGGTTCTGTTGCGATTGCGTTTCCTTCTCCTTCAAGAGTAAAGTCATGCCATTCCCCAGTTCTGATGATTGCATCTTGTGGATCTACGAAGTCGATTTGGAATGAGTCCTCAGGCACAATATCTGTGGCTTCCTCGTCACCAAAGCAACCCGCTAGCGGTGCAATCACAAACAGCGTGGTCAAGACGAGGGCCGATATCCTGTGACTCATGCGCTTCGCGCATATTGCAAACGACTTGAACCTATGGGGCTCATGGTGTCCTATATCCTGAGTTCAACAATTGCAAAACTATCAGAAAATATCAGCAATGTCTCTGATATAAATTGTGATGGACGTGGTTCGAGATATTACTGGCGGGAATTAATTCATTTACCGTCTTTACAATCAAAACTTCATGAAGAGAATCAAAACTCTGCTGCTTGCTTTGATAATGACAACAATGACTCTATCTGGATGTATAGGCAATTCCGATGTAGAAACATCAGAAGGAGATGATGTTGAATTAGGTGAGTCGACTGATGATTGGCCAACCTACTACGTCCAATCTTCCGGAGATTTGCCTACATGTGACTCAAGCACATTAGGTCGTCTTTACTACGTTGAAGATGATGTGAATTTCCAAGCCTGCATGTCAACCGGCTGGGAAGTTGTTGATATTGGAGGAGCAAATTCCAATATCGTTCTAAACTCCCCTCCTGTGCTTAGCGCAAATGTGTGGAGACAGGTAGACAGACTTGGAACAGGTGCTTTAGTTGATGATGGCGATGGAACAATGTCGGTCACAGCACTAATTGACTGGTTTGCTTACGATGTTGATGGAACTATTGCATCAGTAGGGATTGACTACGATTTGGACGGCGTTTCAGACTTTACGTTACCTGGAGATACTGGAGCCGTAGACCCGCAATCAACAATACAATTAGCCAATGGAAGAACTGTTCATGGTATGTTCTTGTTACCTCTTGAGGAAGGGATATCTATTACACAGATAACGAACTTCGCTCCTGGTGAAAGTGACCCTGTACCTTGTGGACTGATTATCCAGAAATCATTTTCTGTAATAGCAGAGGATAATTCAGGTGCAAAAACCATCGTTCCAATTGTCGCACCGATCGATCTTTCTGATGAATACGACGTAGTTGATTCCTTCAAATTGCAGCAAAATCTGTACCAAGCTTTGTCTATTCCCCAGTCAGATATTGACTGGCTGACAGGACAGGGAACCTCAACTTGCCCAATCGCTCCAACATTCACGGTAGTAGATCATCCGGACTCCCTAACCTCAAATACTGGAGATAATATTGTGACAATTACTATTTCAGACACCTCAGATTGGTCTGATTGGAATAGCAACACTATGTACGGTCAAAATTGGTATGTAACCGCATTTTGTGTTGATGGCAATGGCGATTATACATTCATAGAAGATGGTGACATTTTCAACGGGCTTGATGAAGATTCGCCTCAGGACGGAGATACAATCTCGATCATTGACAATTCTTGGGGTAATTGTGATGCAACACACACTCACTTAGACCTCGAAATTAGAATAAGCAATTCAATAGAACCAATTAGAATCACGATACCCATTTCCTAAGCATGTGTTGTTGAGGGGAACCTATCCTAGTTTGATATACGATTTAGGATATTGTTGTAAAGTGTAAGTTTTGGTGAAAAAAAACATTCGCTTATAACCCCACCTCAGTGTGATAATATTATGAACAGAGTTCTAACATTCATGTTAATGATTTTACTTGTTGCTTCTGCATTCCCGCTGAATGCAACAGCAGACGCTAGCGACGACATACCAACCAATGCCGCAGGAACAGGTGTACACGGTTCACTACTAGCGGCATTGACACACGTTGGACTGAATACGACGTTGGAAGGCACAGGGCCGTTTACACTGTTTGCTCCAACAGACCAAGCGTTCGATGATGCCGGTATTGATTTGGCAAACTTCCAAACTCAAGAAGAGAAAGATATGCTAACAGATATCCTGCTTTACCACGTTGTAACCGCATCCGTGGCATCAAGCGCCGTCACTGACGGTATGATTGCAACCATGGCAAATGGCGACAAAGCAAAGTTTACTGTCAATGGAGCGACAGTTTCTATCGGTACTGCAACAGTAACCACTGCAGATGTGCAATCTTCAAATGGAATTATCCACGTCATTGACCAGGTTCTAATGCCGCCTCAAGATATTCCTGCTACCGCATCATTAACTGGAATCCACAACAGTCTAGTTAGTGCGGTGTTGCAAGCAGATCTTCTACCTACGCTAGAAGGTCCTGGTCCATTTACAGTGTTCGCACCAACAGACCAAGCATTCGCCGAAGCTGGAATTGACCTTGCAGCACTAGACAATCCACAAGGAAAAGCAATTCTCGAGGACATACTACTGTACCACGTAGTGTCCGAAGAACTTCTGTCCACTAACATAACCGATTGCATGACTTCCGTTGCAGCAAATGGACAACTGGTCGCATTCTCAGTGCAACCTAATGTTATGATAAATGACGCTAACATCACTTTGACTGATGTCATTTCAAGCAATGGAATAATCCACGTCATCGACAAGGTTCTGACACCAACAGATAATCCAAATGATATTCCAAGAACCGCACAATGTACAGGAATTCACGATTCACTAGTGGCAGGAGTTGTGCAAGCTGAACTCCTAGAAACACTACAGGGCCCGGGTCCGTTCACAGTCTTCGCACCTACAGACCAGGCGTTTGCAGATGCTGGAATTGACCTAGGCGCTCTAGACAATCCTGCAGGGAAGCAAACCCTCTCTGACATACTACTATACCACGTAGTCTCAGGAGAAGTACCTTCTAGCAACGTGACAGAATGTATGACTGCAACTGCAGTAAACGGTCAAACGTTATCATTCACAGTGAGCGGAGGAGTAATGGTCAACGGTGCTAATGTTACCGTTCCCGATGTTGCAACAAGTAACGGAGTGATTCACGTAATCGACAAAGTGTTGACACCAACAGATACACCAAACGATATCCCAAGAACCGCACAATGTACAGGAATCCATGATTCTCTTGTTTCTGCTGTTGTTCAAGCAGAGTTACTCGAAACACTACAGGGCACAGGACCTTTCACGCTATTTGCTCCTACAGACCAAGCATTCGCAGATGCAGGAATTGACCTAGCATCTCTTGATAACCCTGCAGGAAAGGAAACACTGACCGACATCCTGCTTTACCACGTAGTATCTGGAAATGTTCCATCTAGTGCACTATCCGATTGTATGACAGCGCCAGCAGTAAACGGACAAACCTTGTCATTCAACCTCGGCTCTGGAGTAATGGTAAACGATGCTAACGTCACCCTAGCAGATGTGGGAACAAGCAACGGTGTGATCCACGTTATTGACAAAGTCCTGATGCCAACCGACACTCCAAACGACATTCCACGAACAGCAGAATGCAGCGGAGTCCACAACTCTCTGGTTTCAAGCATAGTCCAAGCAGAGTTGCTTGAGACACTACAAGGGGACGGCCCATTCACCGTATTTGCACCAACCGACCAAGCGTTTGCAGATGCAGGAATCGACCTTGCAGCTCTAGACAATCCTGACGGCAAGCAGACTCTAACAGACATCCTACTTTACCACGTAGTCGCAGGTGCAGTACCAGCAGCAAACGTGACAGATTGTATGTCTGCATCCACAGTAAACGGAAATCCACTATCCTTCACAGTTGGAGGAACAGTGATGGTTAACGGCGCTACAGTAACCGCAACCGATTTGGCAGCAAGTAACGGAATCATTCACGTGATTGACAAGGTATTGATGCCAACCTCAACACCAAATGACATACCAAGAACAGCGCAGTGCACTGGTATTCACGACTCTTTGGTAGCGGCGGTGATTCAGGCTGAACTACTAGAGACGCTACAAGGAGAAGGTCCATTCACAGTCTTCGCACCAACCGACCAAGCATTCGCTGATGCAGGAATCGACTTAGCAGCATTTGATACGGTAGAAGGGAAGGCTGCTCTAAGCGACATCTTGCTATACCACGTTGTTTCTTCAGAGGTTCCATCTTCCGCTGTAACAGATTGTATGGATGCTACTGCAGCAAATGGTCAGACACTGTCCTTCTCCGTAGGTTCATCTGTAATGGTAAACGATG
>JBMYVD010000059.1:0-7643 GCA_049606035.1 Candidatus Poseidoniaceae archaeon
ATTCGCATGAATATGTCAAAAATTGGTGTGTCTTTCCCCGCCTTTCTTTGGCTTCTGACAAATAATATACCGTTGGCTGTAACACGATCTCCTGGGTTCAATTTTCCTGCAAGGTCATGCTCTGCAATGCACATAATCCTCTCTGGTTGAACACCACCGCGTAGGTTTTCAGGGGGCTCTTGCAACTCAATGAATTGTGTATCGATTAGAATTGATTCTTCGACCTTTTGATGGAACTTAGTTTGGTTCTTTTTCCTACCACATCCACCATCGATTTCGAAACACTCAACGGGTTCGACCAATTCCTGCTCATTTGGTTGATTAACTCGGCTTAGGTGACCACATGCTGCACAGATGAAAACGCCTTCATATGTTCGAGGTAGAACCTTCCCAATTTTGGTAGCAATTGCTTCAACAGAAATCATTGAGCCTAAATCTTCGCTTCTCAGTTGGCGTACCTTCCTCGATGAATCTGGAGGTAACTCGATTATTCTTACAAACGGGATTTTCTTTGGCGATCCCAATTCTGCAACCAATTGTCTGAGCGCTTGGTTAGCCGCTTGAGTATTGTTTTCTGGCTCCTCAATGATTGAGCGTGCAAAATCTGGGTCGAACGATTCGATATCACGATATGAGACCTCTAATGACTTGAGATCGGGCCATTGAACCTCGATTGTGTGAATTGCTTCGCTATAGTTCTCGAGTAGCAAAGTTCTCCATCTTGCGGGCAAGTCAAATTCTTGGATAGTCATATCAAATCCCCCAACCGGACATCTCCAGCCGTTGGCGAATGCATATAATGATTGAGATTGAACTCTTCTTCCCCTTCATTTCCACTGCAACTAAACCGCATCATTCAACCTCCACTGGCTTCCATTGGAATACCGCCAAGCACATTTCCTTGATGCCCATCACAGGTTCATGCCGGAGCACTCTTTTGAACCCATCCGAGGAATTTTTGAGAGATTCTGTTTAAGTTCTGATAACCTAGAGAATCAACTTGGGGACCCGATTGAAAGAGAAATTGTAGTCCATATTCCTCCAAATTCTGGTGGCTCACTTCCATGCATAATCTACCTAGCACCATTTACTGGCACGGGTTTTGCAAGAGCCAATTGGAGAGCCTTCAATGAAACATTACCTCAGCGTCATGAACGATTGGTGAGAGAGGGAAAAATGAGACCATCAATTCTGGTCATGCCTGATACTTTTACCAGCCTAGGTGGCAATCAATTTGTGAATTCTGAAATTATTGGAAATTGGGGCACATGGTTAAATCAAGACCTGCGCAACGAGGTTTCCAGCAGATACAACGTATCTGGATTTGGTTTGGTAGGAAAATCTAGTGGTGGGTACGGAGCCCTTGTTCGAGGCATGAAAGATGATTGCTGGGATGCAATTGCTTGTCATTCAGGAGACTGTGGGTTTGAATTGCTATTCGGCATAGAGATGGCTTCAACATTAACACAAATTGGTCCACATGGTGGGGAGGAGGGTTTCCTCAAACACATCAAAGAGACTCCGTCCATGAGTAGCGATGATTTTCACGCATTGATGATATTAGCAATGGCAGCAAGTTACAGTGACGGAAGTTTACCGGTAGATGCGAACTGCAAATTCAATGATGAAAAGTGGGCGGAGTGGCTTGAATGGGACCCACTAAGAATGATTGAAACCCATCAAAACTTACCTCCGTGTTGGATCGATGTTGGAGACAAAGACCAGTACAATATCCAATACGGTTTGAGACAATTACATACGCGCATGGATGAGTTAGGTATAGCTCACGAATGGGAAGAATTCCCCGGGACACACAGTGGAATCGACCACAGATTAGACCTCTCGCTGCCGTGGCTAGCATCCAAAATTGAATCGGCATCATGATGAGAGTGGCGCGTTTGGGTGATGTTATGGCAGAAGAGTTGAACTATGCTGGAAGTGGCGTAGATATCGACCTAGAAGGTAATGCTGTAGGGGCTTTAGTCGGCGCATTATCCCGTTCTGTTCGAAAGTCAGGAACTCCAGGCGCACCTGTAGATTTACCAGGTGGTTTCGGAGGCCTAGTCGAGTTCGGTGACAACTACCTTGCATTAGCAACTGACGGAGTGGGCTCCAAATTATCCATCGCCACAAAGTTAGGACAGTGGGCAGGAGTAGGAATTGACTGTATGGCAATGAACGTCAACGACCTACTCTGTGTTGGCGCTGAACCGATTGCGTTTGTGGATTACATTGCAGTACCAAAGCCAGACCCTGAAATTCATGCAGCCCTTGGTGCAAGCCTAGCAGAGGCGTGTAAGAGAGCCAGGGTTACATTGGCTGGAGGAGAAACCGCAAGCCTACCCGGAATAGTAACTGAATTGGATTTATCTGGAACCGCTCTTGGTTGGCTGCCAAAGGGTGCAGAAATCACCGGTGCTAATCTGAAAGAAGGAGACGTATTGATTGGAATGCCCTCCTCAGGAGTTCACTCAAATGGATATTCCTTGGTCAGAAATGTGATTTCTCACTGTGGAGCAAATTGGGAAGACGCTGCTCCATTCACAGTTGATGAAAGTAGAATTGAGAGATTCAATAATGGAGACATAACCCTTGGTGAAGTATTCTTGAATCCAACCCGAATCTATTGTGATCCAGTTGTAGATCTGATTCAGGATGGCCCGTGTGCTTCTAGTTTCATTCACGGTATTTGTCACGTTACAGGTGGCGGCCTATCCAATCTTTTGCGACTCCACGATTCATTGGGATGGCACATCAGTGACCCACTACCTGTTCTACCCGAGTTCAAATGGATTCAAGAAAATGGAAATGTCAACGACAGAGAAATGTACAGAACATTTAACATGGGATGTGGCATGATAATTGCAGTCGATTCAGGCGTTGCAGAAGACATCAACGAGTGGTTATCTGAAAGAATGCCTGGATGCGCAATAATAGGAAAAGTCGTAGATAATGGAAGAAAGGTTACTCATTCTAACCCGGATGTTGTCTTTGAGCATTATTGAGGTCTAAACATGGAACCAGAAGGCTGGCCCGGTCATGTTTGGTTAGAAGGCAGAACATCGGTTCATCTCAGAGACCATCAGCCTAGACCATCTCATATGCCTAGAGGGCCTGCGGCGAAAACTGGTGAAGGCTTTCTCAACCCAGCAATGGCTCCTGCTAGAACACGTTCAGTTCTACTATTAGCCGATGCTTTGGAGAATGATTGGTTAGTTCCCGAAGATAAAATTGTCAGAGTTTTGGATGCTCTTTGTGCAACTGGAGTGAGACCTCGTAGATGGCGCAAAGAAGTACCGCACCAAGAGAGATTGCGAATAACTGCTAACGACCTAGATTCAGATGCATTAGCGTGGGGTCAAATCTCGCATGAAACACACCCTATTGGGGATGGGATTGACTGGATTCCTGAGCCGAGTAGGTTCGATGCAAAACCACAAGACAGTGTCAAAGATGGAATCCAGTGGATTAACGGAGATGCGAAGCGATTGATGGTTGAGGCCCCGTTTCAGTGGATTGATTTAGATCCCTTTGGGTCACCGGTGAGTTTCCTAGATACCGCAATTCAATCGATATCCAGAATAGGAGTGCTAGAAGTCACCGCAACTGATATCGCTGCACTTTGTGGTTCAGCAAAAACAAGTGCTGCAAGAAGATACGGCTCGATAGGAATCAGAGATGCCTACATGCACGATGATGCTACGAGAATATTGCTAGGAGTTATTGCAAGAATCGCTGCAATGCATGACAAATCAATACATCCAATTCTATCCCTGTTTGACGGCCACCACGTTCGAGTTAGCGTTCTGTTGAAGCGGTCAAAAGAAAACGCATCCAATTGGAGAGATAAAATTGGATACAGAATCAGATCTGAGCCCTATCATTTCGCACCGATTCCCTCAGGAGAATTTTCCGGACCAATGTGGACTGGTCCAATATTCGATGCCAATATTGCCGGTAGAATGACCGTTGAAAGAGCGCTAGAAATTTGTGCAGGCAAGAAAGAAGACTATCCGGAAGATTGGACTGACTTTGATATTGAACATTCGCAAAGAGAAATCGAAAGGAGTGTTAGACATATTTCTGAATCCGCTGAATTGTTATCTGGTGACCATTTGTTGGTTGCAGTCGACCAAATAGGTATAGCTGCTGGCATCGGACAAATTCCTTCTATGAAGAAAATGAAATCTGGGCTCGAGGAGAGGGGTTACAAAATGACCCAATGCCAAATGCCAGAGCCAATGTTCGCAACTAACGCAGATTGGCAGACCGTTCTAGAAGTCGCAAGGTCAGCCGAATGAAGGGTCGATTTCATCCTCTGGCGCTGGTAGCATAGTTTGAGAATTTTCAAACACTTCTCGAACACTATCCTCTATCTTTCTTGCATCTTCCAAAAGTGAAGAAAGAGGAATATCAATTCCTGTGATATCTGTTACTGCCTCAATCGCAAGAGCTGCAGCCCTAGCATCAGGATACATGGGGTTACAATCTGCTAGAATTGCTGTGACATCAAGTCCCAACCTATCTCCTTCTGCAATCAAATATCCTGCTATTCCAGCGACGATTCCTTGCCTTACTGGTTCAATTCCCGCCTTCTTCAATCTGTCTCTACCGATTTGTAGAGAACTGACTCCATAGAGTGAATCCTCCCTGTCGTCGAGATTTTCTCTAGCGACACCATCGATGATAATCAGTTTGTCAAATCCTCCTTTTGTAAACCAATCGAGTACTGTGTTTGCAAAAAGAACATCTCGCTCTGGCCCAAATCTTACTTCGGCAGTAAATACTCCGACTCCATGACCTTGGTACACTCTGACAGGATGCTTTGGAACTTCATGATGAACCAAAGCCATGGCAGGGAAATCAGGATTTAGAACTGTTCCTAATTGATTCAATTTCAACTGGCTAATGACATGAGATGCTGCGATTACACCAACCATTCCCACTGTTGAAAATCCACAAATCGCAACACCACTGGTGGTCGGGTCTGCGTCCTGATGCAAAACCAAATCGTACGTTGCTTGGCCCGACATACCTACGCCTCTCTGTGACTAATTCAAATGGATTACGAAATTACTCATCTACAAATTCAGACCAGTCCTCTTGGCCTTCCTCTCTGTACCACCAGACGCCGACTTCATCTTCATACCACTCGGTTCCATGTTCGTCTACACTGATTCCTGAGGCGTCAGACTCCTCGTATTCCGAATATTCTTCCTCGACGTATTCTTCGTTTGTCTCAACTGAACCCTCCACATAGTCATCACTATCATCAAACTCGTTGATCACGTCTGGTCTATCCGGTGTTTCATCGACAATTGTCTTGTCCTCAAATTCATCTAATGCAACGCCCACAGGTAGAGGTTTACTTGTTCTTTCAGGTGCTTCAATCTCAGGTTCCATGTTCAATTCATCTTCATCCCAATCCTCGAAATCACTATTTCTCATTCTAAGCACAATGAATACCGCCAAACCAATTACGGCTAGGCCACCAATTCCTCCAAGAATCAACATTGTGTTGTCTGAAGAAGAACTGTCTTTGGTATCTGTTGTCTGATTGGTATTGTTATCTTGTGGATTTGGTTCTATGACCACATCTTCTTCGATTAAAGTCCACTGGATTTCAAAAGTTTGAGGCTTGTCTCCTGGACTTGTGTAGTCTGCTGGACCCTGTCGCAAGTCCACCTGAATAAGCCCATTGAGTAGCCCATTATCTCTCAACTCCTGTACAATGTCTACCCTTATTTCCAAATTTTTACTTTCGAAATCGGCCAGAGTAAAGTCGCCCTGTCCTGCAGTTGGCTCGAATAGTATGTAGTCCTCCCATTGCGACCAGCCATCTGCTTCAAGTGAAATCTCTACAGAGTAATTGTTTGGGTTCGTAATTGTACAATCTAGTTCCTGATCTTTCGAAGGATCGATTATGACTTCACCACAATCCAATGTTACGTCCAACATCGTATCAGGAGCCCAAGGAGTTTCTGTGCTCGTATTATTGTCAGTTTCATTATTTCCCACTGATGTACCATAAGTAAGAAGAGATAACTGCAGGGAATTTGAACCTGCGTCAATCCATGAAGGTCCTGTTAGGTTGACAAAGAGTAATCCGGATTCATTGAATGTAACAACAAACTGCTGGAATCCATTCTGGATCACACCACTACCAGTGGAACTGTTGCCAGTTGTATTGTTGTATGCTACCCAAGTAAACGATGCTCCTTCCATCAAGCCTTGCTGTGATGGATTTATTGCACTGAGATCTATTCTTACACTGGTTTCATTCTCCCAGTCCAATTCGTAAACTTCCTCTGATGATGACAAAGTTGCCTGCACACTAACAAGTGTAGTGGCTGAAGTAGATGCGGAGGCCAGAGGTCTAGTTTGTTCGTTACCAATGTCACCACTGTAGTTTGCCCAGAATGTGACATCGCCAGTAATGTCAGATGCTGACGATACCAATTCTGAGAAATTTGCTAGTGAAATATTGTCCCAGTTTGTTGAGATTGGATATGATCCAGCAGCAGTTTGCATTGTAATTGTGATGTCACCGGGTGGAATGATTTCCTGGCCATCAACTTCAGCAATAATCTGTAATTCGAATGGTGAGCCGATAGAGGTTTCAGAGCTGACATTTAATTGCAGATTTACGGCGTTAGGTTCATCGTTACGTGGATAGGTTGGGCCAACAGAAACAACGTCTTCCGTTTTATTTCCATATTGGTCGACGGCAACCACAGCTGCCCAATATTCTTGGCCGTCTATCAATCCGGACAATATTGTTGAGTTTTGAGAAGATGAAACATTCAATAATGGATTCAAACCACTTATCGATGTAAACTCAGACGTCTCTAAATATATCTCATATTCTGAAAATTCATCAATCGAATGATTCCAAGACAGGCTCAGTACTCCGCCCTGGTCAGAGGCAACATCGGTTAGGGAGAATCCTGTAAGTTGTGAAGGTGGGGCGGGATAAGGTACTGTAACCATAAGAGGTTGGGAAAAATTGGAGGCTATCCCGTATTGGTGAGTTGACCTTACAACGTACCAATATGTTGAACCCACACTTACATTTGAATCGATAGTTTGGTTGAAGAATGACCTATTGTATACGTCTAGCAAGTTAATTGTCTGGCTGGAGGATTCAAGTTTGAAAATTTCAAATTCGATGAAATCCAATCCATATTCAATTGAGTCGTTCCACCTAAATTCAACAAATTCTGGTGTCGCACTCACAAGTTGTAAAACCGGAGTTACTGGAATTGCTAAATTTGGAGCACCTGGAATTGTAACAGCGTAATAATTTGACAGAGATACAAGTCCCGATTTTGTCGAGTTAAGAGGAATCTCGATTGTTAAATTACCAACGCCTCCGGTCATTTGTTGATTTAGTGAGTTGGTTAAATTCCCGATTAGGTGAGGATTTTGATTGACTGTAAATGCGCAATCATAACCAATATCCAAACCTGAATAATTGAATGCACCATTTCCGGTTGTCTTGACATTCATTGATAGATTTGCCATTTCAACTCCATATCCATCCACATTCGTTTGCAGAGATAATAGTATTTGCAATAAATCGTCCATAATGGCATTGCTTTCATCACGCATTTGAAGTGGATCTAAACCATTTGCTGGATCTC
>JBMYVD010000060.1:0-7265 GCA_049606035.1 Candidatus Poseidoniaceae archaeon
AGTTAGAAATTTAGTGCTGGAAAAGTGGAAAAACAAGTTATATTTTTCATGGCAGGCAAGCAATCATTCATCAAAAGTACGGTATGTCAAGTGGAAGTTAGATCATAATCGGTCGCAAGGAACGCTTCCTACAGCAATCTTGCCAAAGAATTATGTTGACCCCGGAGAACTAGGTATTGAACAATTTATTCATAACAGCAGTAGTTTGACAAAAGAACTCAAGCATCGCTTGAAACAGCAGAGGGAAAAAATCTCCAAACTTTCCAACAAAAAAACTCAGAAGAATCAATCACAATCAGTTCGTAAATTGAAAAACATGGTGATGATATGTCTTCGTAACATCTACCTAACTTCAAATGATGAGGATGAAAAACAGTTAGCTAAGAATCACTTGCTCGCTAGATTCATAGAATTAAGGGGGGATAGAACACAGGATGGCAAAAAGAATAGTCATCGTTTCTCAATAGATACAGGGAACGATATGAAATTCAATGTTGAGTCTAAATCTGGTTTTAAGAATTCGATAGGTAAACTCTACGACTTAACTAATGAGATACATTTGGGCATGGTTCCTAACTTTATTCATTCATTTGACGCCTTACATATGCAGAGCGTAATTATTGAATTACACAATAAAGGAATTCAAGATATTTGGGCTGTTCATGATTCTTTTGGTGTCCATCCACGTGATGTCGACACCTTAAGAGAGATTGTAAATCGAACCTTTGTTGAGCTTCATTCAGATCCATTGGAAACACATCTAAAGCGGATTATTGACCTCAATTATAGTATCCTAAATCAAGAATATGCAGATGCTAAAATTAGCCATGATATAAAATGCATCAAAAAAGATTGGATAAACAAGGTACTGAAAGCAAATTATCTCATTTCGTAGACGTTTCCTACACTATAGGTCACGGTAAGAAAAATCTCAATTTTTCCTGCTAATTATTGACCGTAAAACAGCCCAACTTTTGCCTCTTTCACAATAAATTTTAATCTAAATCATCACTATTTTTTTCTTGCAATCTGGGCTATTTATAGTAACACCGCGTTTAGGTATAGCGCTTGAAAAATATCAGGATAGGTGAAAATCCTACACTAGAGGTTACGAAAAATGTCTGAATATATTCTGAGAAGAAATTGTGAAAGTTGTGCCATTGAACTTACAACATTGGATTTGCGCCAAGAACCAGATCTAGTCCTATGTGAGTTGTGTAAGCCATGGGTCCTTGATTCAATTTACCAAGTACCTGATTCGGTAATTGGTATTCCAATTAAGAATCCAGAAATGTTCAGACTTAGTCTAAAATTGATGGAGGACTTTACCGAACCAGAACACGAGCACGATTGGCTAACTTTACTCTGTCATATATTTTCAAAACAAACCTACGATAAAGATCCGTACTTATGGACACCACGTTCAGACATGGTAAATTTTCTAAGGCGAGACTACGGAAATAGATGGAAGATTTACGATGAGGAAGCACTCGAGATGTTCGATGAAGTGAAAAAGCAGGGTTGTCCTAAATCTGAAGTTACTGAAGCCGTAAATCTCAACTCCTGGTCTAATGATGCAACAGCCCACTCAGAGTTTATTTCCGAAATGAAAGTAATCCTGACCACTTACTTAGACAAGCGCTTTGAAAACCAAAACGAGAAGTTTGCCCTCGAAGACGATGGCTGGGGCGATTATCTAAAGCATATCAGTTGGATCGACAATGAACCGATAATCTACAAAGTAAATCATCGATTTGAGGTCACAACCGAGCAAATAAACAAGGTTCTAGATTGGGCTGAGAAATACGATATAAGTAACGATTTTGTTCTCCAATTATTCTTTGATTGGGCAACAATTAGCCCTGATAGCCATGTAGATGGCTTACTATACGAGACTAATCTATATGCGCCAAAAGTTCGTTTAGCGTCGTTCAAACTTATGCCTAAATCTCCTGAATTTTGTCGAAAAATATACTGTTTGGCTAAAGGCTATTACGGAGAGAATCTGCAATACCTCATGCTCGCTGCGATACACCGCTGGCGCCGAGCGTTACACCCTTCGCATCATTTTTTAGTTCGAGATGAAGAAATTTGGACTCGCTCATTTCAATTGCTAAGAGGCATTGTCGAATCTTTAGGTAAAAAAAGAGCTAGAATTGATGTTGGAATTATCAAGATAAAGGGCGACAGTGGTCGATGGTATGGTGTCCAACCTGCACCATTCAAAACGGTATTACAATATTGGCACGTGACCACGCTACCTAAAGGAAATCATATCTGTATCGACATCCAACAACAGCATGAGAAAATGCCTATCGGTGACCAACTAGCATCGGTCGTACTCGCACTAGCCAATGACAGCTTGATTGATCGAGAAATACACACACTCGCACGGCACATGGTTGACGAATAATCATGATTTGTAATTCATTAAAGACTTGCCAGTCTATAATGGCGCTGTAATCCCAGCATAGGATTAAACATGAAAAGGAGGAAGGTAAAATGGATAAAATAAGCAAGAAAACCGAGCAAGCAAGCCAAGATGAGGGCAAACTCATCAAAGTTGAAGTGGCCGACCCAGCCCATGGGCATCAAACTTTGATGCTAAAACCTGAGGAGACTCAAGAATACTTGAGTACCCAAACTGACAAATGGATCTTTGTTGACAACGAGTTCACTCAAAGTGAAAACCTATCTTTAGTTAACTGGAATACTACTGACACAGTTAGAGTCCTTCCAGGTTTAGTTGGAGGAATGAATGATAATGAGTCCCAAAGATAAGTCAAACCAGATAAAACTTCTAGTCGTTGGTCTTGGTGGAATCGGTTCGCAGTTAACCGAGTTAATAGTTCCAGCTTTAGATATAAGTGGGCTTAATGTTGAGTTGTATTTAATGGACAACGATGTTGTCGATGAAAGCAATCTCGCCCACCAGAGGTTTTCTAGAGAAGATAAAAACATCCCTAAAGTCGAAGTACTTCAGCAAAGATACCAACGATATGAACACGTCAAGACAATAGCACACAATAACAACTTGACCGTACAATCGCAATTGGAAGGTTATGACATCATCGTTGTTGCAGTTGACCGACAAGAACCACGTAATCTAGTACACAGCAGTGACGCACACTGGGTAGACCTAAGATGTCAAGGCGATGGTTGGATGATAATCGATAGCGATACTAACACAAGTATCCTCAACAAGATTCCAAACAACAAACAACCAGTCGGTTGTCAATTGCCTGGTGCCATAGAGAATGGCAACATAGAGTTTGGATTTGCTGCTGTGGCGGCACTTGGTGCACAATGGGTTATGCAGAAACTGAGGATAATCAACGGACACCAATCAAAGACGCCCAAATTCAGTATGGGATATCTAACCCATGGTCAAATGAAGACATCAGCATTGGAGGAGATTTGAATGGATATTAACTACTTCAAAGAATTACAAGCACCAGTAACTGATGTCGAGTCAGAATCCTCTATAGATTACGTAATTAATTTGGCTAAAAAAGGCAATTGGTATATGATTTACCAGTTGAGTAATTTTGTATCAAGAGAAGTGTCAATACTTGTCGATAGCAAAGATAACTACTTTGTTGATTGGGGAACGATTGGAAGTGTTGAGTTAAGTCCACCAGTAGGCGCTGTATTACCATTCAAACTGTGGGTTCACACCCACCCCTCGAACACAGCATACTGGAGTATAACAGATCGAAACACCCTTGAGATTGCCAAAGGTATACTCCATAAAGCCTTGGTTCTAGGAGAAAATGGTCTACTTTCCACAACTCTTCAGCCGACAACTTCATCCACCGTTGACATTGAAAATCCTAATCCACAGTGGACGGAGGAAAAGGTGATGGGTTGGCTAGAGTACAATTTGGATAACTTTGACAGTGATTTTGTCGAAGCCATTTATGATTCATGGTTCAAAGGTAAGTGGTCTGGAAGAAAGGTATTCACTGATACCTTTGATAGTGATGGAAAGGATTGGTGAAGTAATTTACAGTTTCAAATTTGGTTAAACATGCCAATAAATGATGTTCGCATGGGTGCAAAGCCCAATATGTAGGTGAGAAAATGAAAGATAATAAGGATAAGAAAGAAGAAAAAGAAAACAAAGAGCATACAGATATGAAAGAATTTATTTCAGCTTTGTACAAGTTGATAGTTGCTAAGACTGAGAATTTAGAATTAGAATCCAAATTAAACAAGCAATTCATGAAAGATCGTGGAATTGGAGCAAAAATTGAAGCAGATTCTGAGCAAGATTGGCCTGATGAATTTTCAGAGGAGTGGGGCTAATACCGCAAATATGTGTAGACGTAGCACACAATTGGCGTTTGAACAGGTGCAAGACCTGTCTAATATTGATAAGAATAGGAGAATGGAAAAATGAGTAAAGAAGAAGAAACAAATGAGCAAAGAGAAGAAATGAGTCATGATTCAGAGAAGCAAGAAAACAACGATACTAAATTCACAATCAACAGTCCGATGGGAGACGTTTCAGTAGATATGCTAGAGTATGAGGCAGCAAAGAAAAGTGCGAAAAAGCAGGTCAATCCACCCGAATTAAGTCTACTAACCCAAAAGGTACAGAAGTTCCTTGGTGGGCAAGAAGAAACCGATTTTATATATTTCAGACCGAGATTGGGTTCTCTAATCAAACTACACATTGATGACGAGTTCGATGACTACGAAGTAGTGAAAGAATTTTATTTACACGGAGGCATAGAAATACCCGCAATCTATTCAAACACTGAAGTTGCTGATTCTGAGAAGAAAAGGTTCCTCCAAATAGGTGTTAGATTTTATCAAAACGAAACCGAAAAGTTCGTTCTAGTTTGTACTGTTGATGATTATGACCGTGATGAGCGAATCACCATCATGACAACAGAAGAGGGCAGAGGGTTGGAACTTCTCCAAAGACTTGAGGATGGATTCTATGCTAAAGGAGTGCTAAAGAATGCATTCTTTGATATGGAATACAATTTTATTTCAAGAAATGAAACGGTTGATACCTTGATTGCTTGGAATGATGATATCAAGAAGCAACTCGATAAAGATGTCATAGAGTTTTTGAAAATAATGCCACTGCTCAAACAAAAAGGGCTGCCTAATTCTCGTGGAATTATCTTGTCAGGTCCACCAGGTACAGGGAAGACAATGATGGCTAAATCACTGGCTACTCAAGCAAATGTCACAACCATACTAATTTCAGCTGAGATGATTCAGGGCCCTAGTCAAGTCAAAAGGGCGTTCAAGGTGGGTAGAAAGTTAGCGCCGACCTTGATGATTATCGAAGATATAGATACTGCGGGAACGGTAAGTCGACGATTTACCGATCACCCAATTTTGGGTGAGTATCTTCAAGCAATGGATGGTATGGAATCCAATGACGGTATGCTAATTTTAGCAACCACTAACCACACCGAGAACATTGACCCGGCGATATCTGACCGACCAGGTAGATTTGACAGGATTATCGATGTGCCACTACCAAACGTCAAGCAAAGAGAGTTAATGATACAGAATTTGCTTACCAATATGCCATCTGAAGATATGCCCAAATCAGTTATTTCTGCCGTTGCTAAGAAGAGCGAAGGACTGTCTGGTGCTTGGCTGCGAGAAGTAATCCAATGTTCACTGATAGAGGCTATTTATGAGGGTAAAGAGGAGATAGGCGTCAAGAATCTTGAGGATGGACTTGTCGATGTTCTGAAGCGAAGAGGTATGGCTTATCAACCAACACCTAATCTTGCAGAGCTATTTGACTCAAGAAGAGCCGATGTCTACACTATATGATTTCAATAGATAACACTACAATTCCAACTTCCTTTATCAAGGTCTAAAGAAGAAATATCTCAGCAATCTTTGCTACTATCCCCTACTGGTTTTGTGAAGCCAAACCAACTCAACTAACCTAGCAAGACAAGGCGCCCACATGCGCTTGAACACCAAATGATTGACAAGTCCGGATTCTATGGATATTAGTTCCTGTTTTAGCTCATTTAATGCAATAGACAAATCCGGCATTACTAGGGTTATGTCCTGCTTTTTACCAGATTTGTAATGCTTATTGTTGGATAATATTTGGCACAATTTTCTATATTCCATATTGAATAATAACATAATTTCACGGCGCAACAGATGCCTAATTCCACTAGCAGGACGGCCTCGAGATTTGTCTCTCCTGCCATGAGGGCCTGTTTTACTCAAGATGGCATTTACAACTTCTCTATCTAATCTTAACGTATGCCTATTATTATGCTTAATTGATTCCCATAATTTAGTGTGTACTAATCCGAGATGACCTTTACTTTGCTTAACATAATTGAGCCTTTTTTCAGGCATATCAGAATCGTCAATAATTGACCTATGTTGCACGATTCTAAGGTCGGCAAGAGCAGGTTTAAGGGACATATTCTACCGTATACCTTGCCACAAATAAATCCTTCTAAAACCGATGCTTTATTCGGTTTAAAAATTTTGACTTTGCCGCAGTATTTCGGTTTAGTCTATGGTTGGTTAAGTAGTATGAAATTGTAGTATAAACTGAGGAAGGTTGCACCTTTGAGACAAAAAAATAACAAAATGGAGATGATAATATGAAACAAGAAACAGAAAGAAAACAAGAAAGAAAGAAAACAGAAAACAAGCTAACGGAACCAAAGAAGCGTTGGTATGACGAAGACCTTCCTTCATTGATTGAGGAGGATTTGGAGAACAGCTTGTCGCATGGTGCTAGAAAGTGGGCACTGGATTTTTCCAACCCAGAGCACATTGGAGAGTACACATGGAACCAGTATTGTGGCCTATTGCTACAGAACGCTGGCGACTACCGAGTAAGATGTATTTTAGCGATTGATTGCATTGATGCAAAGATTGGTTTGTCGATGTATAAAAGTACATTTAACGCGATTGGAGTAGAGTTTGAACTAGGGGAGTTCACTATAGTTGCCCCCGACAGACGTGAAGACCAAGACTCCTCTGAAGAGGTAACAGTTGCTGAAGCACCTGGTATGGAGGTGGTCTGATGTGGGTCTTTACCTCAACAGGCATGCTTTCCGTCGTTGCCCATAGGGATCTGAAAGGGTCACTATTGGTAAGAGCTAGAAGTCCTTTCCACATTCGGGAAATGTTCCCATATGCGGCAGTAGAAGAAACTCCTAATGCAGACTACCCATTTAGAACTGTGATTGAGCGAGAGTTGTTTGCCAACGTTATGCTAGACTACTCGCTTAACATTGACTATGACAACT
>JBMYVD010000061.1:0-7180 GCA_049606035.1 Candidatus Poseidoniaceae archaeon
CGATATCTTCGCCCATTGTCATTGTTACTACAACAAGTTGGTCGTTGTCACTAGAAGTTACTGCGTCAGGGTGGTCATCCATTTCAAATCCATACATGTCAAGCCCTACACTGTCATCATTCTCATCATCGGAGCCGTCCGAATCAGAATCGTCATCGTCTAAACATCCGGCCAACCCCATTGTAAGCATCATCAGGAAAATCAACATGGACCTTACTTTCATGATTCTACCTCGCCTCCACGCTTGATAGTGATTTCCTAGAGTTCCTATGAGGAATCAGGGATTTCACTCGAAATCGTCTCTACGGGTTCTGATCAGAGCAAGGAATACGAGAATAACGACCACTAAAGCAACGATTTGAACATTCGTTGAAGACAGCATTGAGGCTTCATCGTCGGTTGAAACCTTACCGCTACCTCCACTGTCAGAACACTTCTTGCCATCTCCTTCAGTGGTGAATGAAACGCTTTGCGTTGCAGTATTTCCTGATGGGTCAGTTGCGGTTATTTCACCCTCATGGTCACCTACACACAGAGCATATGAGACCTGATGATTCTTACCGAAATCTGTTTCATCATCTGAGTTGCCTAGGCTTATTTTTCCAAATGTATCCTCATCTGTGAACCAGGAAACGACTGTCAATCCAGTATCATCGGTTGTAGTTCTGATGTTGAGGATTTGAGGAGCAGTGGTGTCAACGTCTGCAGATGTCATGACCATGATTTCTTCAGTTATGTCGCCTGAAGCGGTCATGACACAGGTGTAATTTGTGGCTGCAGTTAGGCCAGTAACTTCCAACTGGTGAGAGATTGTCAGTGTATCTGAGGATTCAGATATCGCTTCACCAGCGTCTGCTGAACAGGATATTTCAGAGGTGGATTCTTTGGTTGTCGACCAAGAAATAATCGCTGTAGAATCGGTTGCTGTAACCATGTTTGCAGCGTAAATCTGTTGAGAAATCTCCGGCATTTCAAACCCTGTAAGTTGGGCAAATTCTCCCGCTGACACGTCATATCCAGCCAAGATTGTTTCTTGCTGGTCATCGGTTCTAACAATGTCTAGAACGTTAGGGTCATACTCAATTCCATCATCTGTAGAAGCATCACTTCCGCCTCCAAGAGTCCAAGTCTTAGAGGTCGCATCGACGTCTCTCCACTTTCCTGTTCCAAATCCATCTTGTGAACCGGATACGACTACGTAGCGATATGATGCTACATCTGTACCGATTACGTCCTTTGAAACCGTGAATACGATTGAATTGGTATCTTTGTCTCCCTCAACATCGACTCCTCTAGAAGAGGTCGCTCCTGTTTCAGATTGAATTGAATAAACCGCACCTGGCTCACCAGTTCCGCTGATTACAACCTCCCATGCCCAGTCGGGGTGAATCTCTGCATTTGCTCCTGGAAGCATGTCAGTTCTACCTGTTTCAGATTCGCCTTTATCGACGTATATCTGGATAATTTGATGTGAGAAACCGTTGGACAGCGACCAATAATTGGTTATCTCACCCATCTCAAATGTGAATCTAGCATTCCAATCAGATTGCTCAATTTTAACTCCACGAATATCGAATAAATCCATTCCACCAGCGAAATCACTAGCGGTTGGTAGTGTGATTGTACCATCTCCGTTACCGTCTCCCGAAGCATCGCTCATCTCGAGCAGAGTTACCCACTCCTCAAGTTCAGGAAGTACCATTTCAGCAGGAGCTGGTGGTGCTACCTCGAGGTCGGATTCAGAAGATAAGTCTGCAACTACGACCTTGATTCTTGTAGAATAGCGCGGTGCTAACCCGACCTCAGACCATGGAATTTGGAATTCGTATACGTCATCAAATGCGCATCCACCGAGGTTTGAATTCACTGGACTTGCCCACACCTCAGAGGAGCCGATTACGCCTTTTGCTGACAGTGCAGTCCACTTTGAGCGACCATCATCTCTTAATTCATCGAAATCAAACCGGATGAGATTCTTTGCAGGGAATCCTAGGATTTCTCCTCCAATTGCAGTTCTGAAATTGGTTTCTGCTTCGTTGAAATTCACTGCATTTGGTTGCATGAAGTAAATCTCCACGGCCTTGTCACTTACCGATTCATCGTCCTCAACATCAACTCTGACGTAAACATTGTTTGAGTCATAACCAACGTGGAATGACTCGATATCAAGGCCTGAACCTGTTACAGAATCCGCATCATATCGTGCAGCTCCGTCCCATTCTCCAGGCAGTGCTTTTCCATCGATCATCGGCTCAATTGTGCCTCCATATGGCTCATCTGGACTGCTTGGATTGGTCCAAAGGTCTTGCAAGTATGGTGGCAATTCTAATTCAATAGCGCGATAGATATTCGAGAGGTGAACCTTGAATAGAACATCCCAATTCTCGTCGTATCCGCTGTCTTGGTCCAGTCCATACCACCAGAACCAATCGCTTCCTTCTGCGATGTACAGGCTTTCCCATGCAGCATCTAGGCCGGGGTGGTTTGGATTTTCTTCTTCGAATGCGACCAGAGCCTTTCTTGCCTCTACTAGACGCTGCCATCCAAGGCTTTCTTCTGCTTCACCAGCCCATGTTGACAGAGTTCCATCGACCCAAGAACCGGTTCCGATTGTGTCAATCTTTGGAAGGTCTCTTTCTGTTTCTAGGAATTCGCCAGGAGTTGTGGTCACGATTGTAGGGTGGCTTTCTAGTCGTGAAAACCACTCATCTACGAACGGTCTACCGTTGTCATTGTGCTGGAATTCGGACATGAACATCCAGTTCTCTCCGTCCATAGAAACTGTCAGAAGATGCTCGGACGGGTCTTCTCCTGCATCGAGAAGTTGCTGGCGTACGTCGTCCACATAGGATACGAAATCATTGACTGCGTCTTCAGGAGTCATAGAACCATAGTTCCATGCAACACGGTCTGAAATTACACGGTCACGGAATACAACTGCAACCTCGCCGCCATCTTCTCCTGTCGCAATCCAAGGCATGGCGAGATTTGCAGCATTGCTGATGTCTACGTTGTTTCCATTCATGTCTGTAGACTTCATCAGAATCTCTTCATCGGTGACCATCCATTCAATTCCTACATCGGTAACCGGCTGAACCATTGCTGGGCTAACCGCTTCTTCGGAAGGCCACATTCCAACAGGCCGGAATCCCATTTCCTCTTCGAAGAGGTCCATTCCTGTAGTTAGATGATTTTGGACATCATCAGGCCATGGCTGCTTGGTAACTCTGATTCCATCTTCCATCTGCCATCCTGGCATCATTAGAAGTGGCAAAATTGGATGGTAGTATGGAGTTGTTGTCAATTCAACTTGGCCTGTAGCTGCAAGGTCACTGTACATTGGCAGAACATTGCCCATGTGCTCGTGCTGAGCATCGAGAACATACATTAGGTCTTCATGGGTATAATTCCCGTTTTGCTGGAATAATGCAATCAGGCCATCGTCACGATGTGTAGCATCGTACTTGCCTAGGACGTAGTCAGGTGAAAACTGGTATAGATACCACAAAACCTGTAGGTCTAGGAATTCATTTGGTGGAAGCAAATCATCGTCCATAATCGTTGCAGGCTTTAGGTTGTGCAGCGTCTTATCGTGAAGATAAGAGTACATCTCAGATGACGGCTGAACCCATGCATTCGGGCTATCTGCACTGACATTGTAAATCCAACCGCTATTCCAGAAAGATTGGAACTGCATAACGTGAAGTTCTCTTTCAGTTGCGTTAGGATAATCACCCTCTGGCCAAGGACGCTTAGCGATATCAGTGTGGACATCTAGGGTTTCTTCTCGGTGATAATCAAGCAATTGCTCCATGAATGAAGGAACTAGGTTGTAGGTGATCTTTGTTCCCGGATATCTCTCTAGAATACCGGGGGAATCGACGTATTCTGTCATTGCGTGTACGCGCACCCAAGGCATTTCGTACATGCCTGTCAACTTGTTCTTGTAGTACGGTTGATGTTGGTGGAAGATGATTGCAAGGTTTAGTGCATCATCGACTTTCTCAGGCGTTGCTCTTTCCTCAATCACAATATCTGTTGGGGTTTGATTTGCTAGGTCACTAGCGCTGTAAAAGTGGCTGAACTGAGAGAATGAGTTGTTCATTGGGAATGCAGCCCAAACGTTTCCTGCATCCTGCCATTGTCCCCAAGCAATCAGGTCCATGTGCTCTGGATTACCGATGTCAGATAGAGGGATTGAGATCTCTGTAACCTTGTTATCGCTCCATCCAGCATGCATTTCAGGCGTTGAAATGTCATTCCACGAACCTGCGCTAAATCCGACTACTCTTGCATAGGATGAATCTTCCACAACTACTCCGTAATCAGCGGCAAATGGTAGAGTCTTGATTCCATTCCAGGACTTGGCTGTAACAGAACCATCCTCACTTGTGTTGAGATAAAAGAAAATGTCTGCCCCTTCAGTCTCTGAACTGAGGTCCGTACCATCCCATGCGAGGTAGAGATTGGTTGAATCCCAATCGACATGCATACTGATTCCGTTAGAATCTGTACCCATTTTTGTATCATTACCCCATTCCATCAGAGAACCATCTACAGTTGCTGCCATAGACGAGAATGGAAGTACTACGAAAATCAAAGCCATCAGCATCGCTGCTCGACGCATGGACCCCGTACAGGGAGTAAACTCAAAGGTTTTCGTCACCACACATCAAATAATGGCACAGTATACTGGGATTTTGTGCCATGTAACCAGTCTTCCTAATGGGTTAGATGATGGAGAGAGGTTCATCGATTATGTCAAAGAATATGGCGCATCAGTTTGGCAAATTTTGCCAATTACACCACCAGATGCACACGGCTCACCATATGCCTCCCCATCGGCTTTTGCTGCATGGGATTCACTTGGTCAAGCAAACAAAGCAGACATGTCTGAAGAGTCTTATTGGCTGAGAGACTGGCTGTTGTTTGAGCTTCTAAAATCTAAATTTGATGGCAAACCTTGGTGGAAATGGCCCACAGAATACCGTGACAGAGACCCTAATGCTCTTGCGGAAATAGAAGTTGATGACACCGCTCAATCACGATTTATGGGGCGTTGGAATGAAATCAGAGAGCATGCAAAGTCGAAAGGAGTCAGCATAATTGGAGACCTGCCGATTTTCGTTGGGCATGATTCAGCTGATGTTTGGGCTCATCGTGAGTTGTTCTTACTAGACAAAAAAGGAATGCCACAAGTTGTCGCAGGAGTCCCTCCCGATTACTTTAGCAAAAAGGGACAGAGGTGGGGTACTGTCCTGTATGATTGGGACGCACATAGGAAGGAAAATTGGCGCTGGTGGAAAGAGCGCATGGCGCGCATGATGCGGTTATTCGACATTGTCAGAATCGACCATTTCAGGGGCATCCATTCAGCATGGGCAATTCCCGTTAAACACAAAACCGCTCGCAATGGTAAATGGCTAAAAGGACCAAAAGATGAGTTAATCGAGGCACTTATCGAAGCATGTGGAAGTCATGAATGTATCATTGCAGAGGACTTAGGAATTATTCCAAAAGAAGTGAATGAGTTGCGACAGAGGCACAAGTTGGAAGGGATGAGCGTTCTACAATTTGCCTTTGATGATGATAACAAAGACAATCCTCACAAGCCGGAAAACATTACCGTAGACCGAGTTGTTTACACTGGAACTCACGACAATAATACCACCAAAGGATGGTGGGAAGAAAAGCAGAGGAAGCGGCTAAAGCCCTACATGAAAGAGGATGAAACCGTTTGCCAAACGATGATTCGATTGGCTAGAGAAAGTCCTGCTGGCATGGCTATAATTCCAATTCAAGACATCATGGAATTAGGTCCAGAGGCACGAATGAATACACCAGGTGTTGCCCATGGGAATTGGCAATGGAAGTTCGAATGGAGTGAATTGTTAGCAAAAACGAACGCTTAAGTTAGGATTGCATGACATTATATTCCATGCTGCCGCATGGTTCTTCCTCCAACTCGTCGAGGGTTGTTGCTGGTGAATACCTTGCTAGGCTACCTCTTGGTGATGCATCCATGCGTGATGCACCCGTTGTGAAAATCACAGAAGGAGTCGAGAAAACTCCTGCACAATTCCGCTCTTTCAATCTCAGCGGAATGGACATCCAAAACTTCTGCTCGAGGATTGAATTGCCACTTCCATTCTTACTGTTCGTCGAAGATGTGGGAGACACTCCATGCATCGTCATCGGGATTGTTGGACCGGATAATTACAATCCAGAAAGACCAGAAGAAATCGTCTATGGCCGAAGATGGAGAGTAGAGAGGCACCTTTCCTACTCCGAGATCTACCAAACCGTTGTCTTAGCTTGTAGAACCGCTCTAGAACATGAGGCAAGAGAAAGGCTAGTCATCAATAATACAACTCCACTAAACGCCCATCAAGATCATGAAATCATGGCTGACATTCTCAATAATGGTGTTCTACCAGACCCTGCTAACTTCAGATTAAGTGACATAATTATCGACGGTAAACCACTGGACGTGAAGCAATTTTATTCAGTTGGAAAGAACAAGAGTTTGCTAACTGTTGACTTCGGTTACAATGCCGAATCTAATCTCCCTTTCTTACAAGGCGAGATGTCGGTTCTCGTTCAAGACCAAGCCGATGTTGTGAACTCTCTATGGAATGGCATGCTAGAAAGCGGCACTACTTGGCTGCATGAAAATATCAAACTAGATGGCCAAGCCGTATTCTCAAAATCGATTGGTACAGGACAGAGAATTGCATATTCGAGGCTACACAGGAATAATGGAATCTTGGAATCTGAACAAATTGCAATCGATTACAGCAGGGTAATGAACGAATACATCGATACGATTAGAGCACCTGTAATCGAGGCAGGCCCTACCAATTCTCCTAGCATGAGAACACTGATGTCAATCAACCCCGAACATGGATTCAGACCACACGTGAACTGATTCAAGACCAGTATGCTTCACGAATTTGCTGGTTCGCATTCATGCATGCTTCCACATCTGCAGGCCGGCTTGGAATTTGCTCATTACCCGCCAAGTGGTTGTAGATTGGCATTACATTTGACATGTTGACGACACCCCAACCGACTTGGGAACAAGGTGCAACTGGAGACATAGGGGTAGTTCCTGAGGTTGGGTCCCATGTTGTGAAACTTGGATACCATGCAGATTGATTCAATGCGTATCTAATATCTG
>JBMYVD010000062.1:0-6473 GCA_049606035.1 Candidatus Poseidoniaceae archaeon
AGAACCTAACGCAAACTAGAACGGATAATGATCAATTCACATCTACAATGGTTGTCCTTGAGCCATATGTCGCTCAGATTCAAGTTCCTAGCGAGATTTCTCGAGCCTTACCAGGAGATACACAGAGCGTGAACATAACCGTCTCAAATACAGGAAGCAGGAGTGCTCTGTGGACATTAACTTACGATGATTCAAATCTACCTGATGGATGGTCGTTCAGCCCCAATAACTCCGCTGACCTCTCAGTCAATCTTGAATCTGGGGAGAGCGCAGAAATCGAATTTGAATTCTCTGTACCTCTAGATGCAGTGGGGTCTGATGATGCACTCATACCTTTAACGCTCACACTTGACCAAGACACCTCAGTATCAACAACAGCGACTTTACCCCTTGAAGTAAAGAGGACTAGAGGGCTTTCTTTGCAAGGTTCAACCGGACTTCCAAGTGGCGTAGGATATGGTCGCCCAGGTGATGTAGCGCACGTCTGGATGATGGTTGAGAATGTTGGAAATGCACAGGAAACAACGGAGATTCAGTGGTCTTCAAACACATGGAGCGCAAGTACAACGATTGTAGATTACACAGGAAATACTCAATTCGGTATTGAATTAGGACCAAGTGAAACAAAGCAATATCTCATCGAAGTCGAAGTCCCATCATCCAAGCAACCGGGTGATTCAACCTCTACGACTCTGACTTTGTGCATAGGTTCGGGAGTCGAAGAAATATGCGAAGATTTTGACGTCGTAATTTTTGCAAGTGACACAGTATCAGATATTCCTCACATCCGCACTGTACCAACTCAAGGCTTGTTCTGGGATATCGAGACAAACTATGATGGTTCAACTAAATCTTGGGATATGTCATCCGCAGGGATGCTAAAGGTAGGCTGGAATTGGAGCGCAAGTGGCGACCTATCTATCAATGGGACAATGCTAGAGATGACCGGACAAAATGGACAACTCCATCTCGATTTACCATTCGATGCACCACCTATGCGTCATTTCTTCAACCAAAGTGAAAGCAACTCAGTAAATGCTGATTTGTCGATTTCATTACATGTATTGCAAGTTTACAGAGCTGCAGCAGAGGTTGTTAGTCCTGATGATGGTTCTGTCCTCAATGTTAGTGAGAGAACCAAACTAATCCTTCTATTGGAAAACCCCGGAAATGGAGAAGACACATTCCAACTTAGTGGAAGTACGTTAGCAGGAAATCTTTCACAGGCGCCCAATGCTACTTTTGAGATCACTAATCCGGTTCGCACACTAGGAGCAGGAGGTTTTAGCATGGTCCCTGTCTGGGTAACTCTACCTGACGATATACCCGCAAGAGAGACATTCCAACTTGTGTTTAATTGGGATAGCATCGGTGATTCAAGTGTGGGAGTGCAGACCAACATCACCGTAGAAGTTAGACCCGACCACAGATGGGATATTATCGTCCAAGAAGGAGTATCACATCAAGTCACACCAGGTCAGGTTCTGGATTTGACTATACATTTAACCAATACAGGAAACTCTGACGATTTACTAACTCTTGCTCCTCAATTTGACATATCTAGGCAAGGAAATGATACCTCGACATGGTCCGCAGAACAAATCAATTCATCAAGATTAGAAATAATGGATAATGAAACTATACTTTTCGAGGTAAATATCCCAACAGATGCATGGGCTGGAACAATTGCCAACCTTACACTTGCCACATCCTCGGAAGGCTATGATATCGAGTATGACGTGATTATTCAAATCGAAGTTTTACAGGTCGCAGGTTGGAAAATCGACTTGTCCGACACCTCCCTTGAGATTTCACCAGAGGGTGGAGAAATTCAACTGACAGTTGAGCAAATCGGAAATGCACCATCAGAACCATATTTCGTGAAAGCAGGAGATGGCTGGAATGTTAGTTTACCAACATCTGGCCCAACAGTAGAACCCGGCACTACAGGTTCATTCAACATTACAGTGTATCCACCAGATGACTCGATTGCTGGAGAGGTGGGAGTTGTTAGCATCCAAATCTCTAATGGAGACGGAAGTGGGAAGGTAGTAGAACAAGTTCCGATAAGAATTGGCTCTGTTCCAGGAATCATTGTCGATTCCAAAGGTAGTTGGAAGGTAAGAGAAGGTGTTTCCTCTTGGCCAACTGCCTGGATAGAAAACACTGGAAATGATGTCGCAATTATGGAACTAAACCTAAACAACTTGCCAAGTGGTTGGACAGCAAGCGGAGACGAGGTTGTTGTCGTAGCACCTTCTGAGATCAAGGGAGTCCCACTTCAAATTGCACCCGCAAACACATGGAACGGTGTGAACATTCAATTAGAAATTGAGTTGATTCATCCTATTCTTGGAACGATTACCCACTCCATTACAGTAAACGAAAGTGATACAGTCCTAGTTTCCAGCCCTGTTCACACTGGAAGGACTGGCGAGAAAGTAACAATTACAACTAACTCAGAAGCCAACGGAATTCTGTCATCTCTAGTTCCTTTACCTGATTCGAGGTCTAACACAACCCACAATGGAATGCCGTTACATCTTGTCGGAATTCCCGCACCTGTTCACTCTGCAGACTGTGACAAAACGTTCGGTAATCTTGACCTGCTTGGAATCGAATCATTATCGAAGACTTGGACTAGTTGCACCATAACAGCAAATCTTGACCATGACCTCGTTGCTAACGCTTGGGTTAAAACAAGTCGTGGAGAGATTCTTGATTCTCGAACAATACGACTTTCTGCTAATGAATCGAGCATTCTCAACTTGTCAACATCAAACTGGGACCCTGACCCTGGAATTGTTTCAGTTGAAATCTTGATTATTGATTCAAACGGCCTTCAACTATATTCAGAAACCACTACCCACGTTGCAAGACAGAGCGGCTGGAATGTACGTGTTTCTTCACTGGTGGTCAACGATAATTTCGTCGAAGTAGGAATTGACCGTTCGGGATATCAGATGATGGAAGGTTCGGTTTGCCAACTAAAGATTGAAGTCATCGATGGGGATTGGGAGAAAAATATTGCTATTGATGTGTTCGGCAGCGTATATGCACCTGGTGTAAGCATAGACAGGCCTAGTGAGATTGGTGATAGTGCAGAGGTTTCAGCAGCAATATCTTGCCTCGCTCCATGGGATGTTGATGATAATCCTGATGACGACTCAATGACAGTTTACGCTAGCAATCTTCCAGTTGTGACATATGGCTCTTCAGACGTATACTGGACTATAGGTGTCGCTTTGCTTATGCTACTAGTAGCGTTCTTTGCTGGAGTTCTAAACTTCCAGCGAAACGAGCCGGAACAAGTTGAAAAGAAATTAACAGACTCTAAGCAACAACCTAAACCGGTAGTTGAAAAGAAGGAAGAAGTACAATTGGTTAAGGATGAGATTTCGAATGATGACATGAGTTTAGATGATATGTCATTCGATGAACCCGCCGAAAGAACTGAACCGATTGCAGTGCAAAATGTAGATCAAGAAAATGAGTTGGTTGTCGAACCAGAAGAAGAAGTCATTGACATTGATGATAGCACAGCTAGCGGGCGATTATCTGCACTCCGAAAAGAAATGGCTACAGACTCAGGAGAGAAAGATAACTCCAGAGACGAATTATCCAAGCGTTTGGACTCGTTTTTGAAAGACCGCTGACTTCATCCGTAACTGGCCACTCGGCTTCAATATGGAGGAAGCCTTCGATGCCACTACAGCATTTTTCACATTGGACCCAATGGTTTCAAAGAGACTTGTACCAACCTTTGAAGCATTAAGTGGAGGAGATTGGGAGGAATTAGTATCGAATGATGGGGACTTGGAACTAAGACTTACTTCTCAAGGCTTAGAGTCTCCTGAAAAGCGTGATAGTATTACTTGGGATGATGCAAATTTGTTTTTCCTCTCCTGCATCCACCTTACCCCCGTTGGACAGCCAATGCCATTGGAAGCCGGGCTTTCAAGAGAAAGATTTGGGAGATTCCCATACGGAGATGGATCTGCAATAACTTACCTAAGAGACTGGATAAGAGATTCAAGAAGAAAACCAGAGACGCTAGAAGAATTGAGCGAATTGATGGAGAAACTAGCAACTAGAATGTCTGGTACTAGCATGGAAAATGGTTTTGGCAGACTGGAAATGCGAGGGTGGTTGACTGCAGAAGAAGTTACCTCACTAAGGAAAGCATTGACTTCAAAGTGTTGGATGCCGTCAGCAGATGAACCGCTTGATGGTGGTTGTCAAGATGCTGCTAAACATCTTGTTGCTTTGCTTAGAGCAGCAGAAAAAAGGTTCTGCGGAGTTGTTTTCAGAGTCCACAACTGATCAAAATTCCATGCCTGTTAATCTCTCATACATCGACGCATAAAGTGAAGCTGTATCATCGATTACTTGCTGGGGTAATGCGGGGATAGGTGGGTCTGTTGTTCCAGCCTCTCTCGCTAGCCTCAATTCTTCTTGATGTCCTGTAGAGATGTAATGCTGTCTGACAAACTCCTTCGAAAGTTGGACGATGTTCCCATTTTGATATTCATCTGCATCCCACCAACGGTCCTCATCTAGAGTTCCAAATGAATCAACAAGCACAGGAACTCTTCCTGGGCCTAGTGCAAACTCTTTCTTGCCATCTACGTGGATTAGACCACGCTTTAGTGCCTCTCTTTCAATCAATTCATCGACTTTCAGAACTACATCGATTAGTGAATCAAGTTCTTCGCCAGTTATGTTCGCAATTTCAAGTGCCTCTTCCCTATCGATTAGACGGTCGTATGCTTCGAATTTGGTGGTTACCTCAACGCATGGCTTTGGTAACTTTACTCCTTCCTCTAGTTCTGTTCCTGCTTCGAAACCAAGTTCCTCTGCAGTTAATTCTCCACGCTTGTATCTTCTCCAACCAGATCCTGCAAGGTAGTGTCGGCAAACAATCTCCAATGGTACAAACACCCATTCGCCATCTCTTGGTGTGGTTCCAGGTTCACGATAGATGTCGACTCTTCTTACAAGGCATCGGTCTGGAGCATTCCTTTCAACAACGTGTGTTCTGCAGATACCTTCCTTTTCAACCAATTCAAACCAATGCGTAGTAGTTCTGTTTAATGATTCACCCTTCCTAGGAATTAAAGATGGAATAATCTGATCGAACACAGAAATTTGGTTAGTATATCGAAATTCAAGAATATCCGGGTCATCTGTTGACCAGACTTCCTTCACTTTACCTGCATAGAGACATTCGCCCATGAGACATATCCCTGCCAATAACGTCTTTCAACATTATTGCTGGGAAATCAGATTAATCCAAGCGCATCCTCAACACGGTTCAATTCTGGACCGGTTGTTTCTCTGCCTGCAATAGCACCATTGTTAGATGCTGCAAGACCTGCACCTACATATGGAGAACCAAACGCAACTGTTCCAACCATTGGAGAGACTCCAAGTACTTCCTCGATAACTAGAACCTCATCTGGTAATACATCTGGATGCAAAAGAACTCCGTGGTCATTTGCAACTCCGAGTGAACCAACCACGTCTTCTCCTGCGATTGATGATACTGCAACAGGAATACCGAATACCTCTGAAATAATTTCAACGCCTTCTTCTGGGATAGCAGGGGAAGCAATAGCACCATGCTCATTGCAAAGTAGTAAATTGCCTGCAGTATTGACTCCACCTTCCATTACTACAACGTCACCGAATGAGGTTAGTACATCGATATCAGATTCAGTTGCGATATCTGCTACAGCTAAACCCTTCGAGTTACCAGTAACCAGTGCCCCAACTAACGTTGAGCCACCAATCGAAAGTGGATGTCTTTCAAGGCCCAAGTATTCGTCAATCCTGTTCAATGCCTCATCATTCAATTCATGAGGGTGGAAAACGACGTTACCACAAACGGCCAAGTAAATTCCAACCTGGTCGGAACCGAGGACGTCACTTGTTGTGATTGGCATACGCTTTCAACTACCTGTATGTTCTCTTGTGTATGGTTCCTTCGGAACTTATGTTGATAAAAATTGGAAAAGGCCGCATTCCGCTCATTGCGGAACACGGCCTGTTTGTCGCTAGGCGACTGCGGGGATTCTTCCGAGGGAAGGAAGAGGGGCACAGTGACAGACATTCCCGTGGGCTCTCGCACCACAGTACCGGAACTGACGCAGGTGGGCTTGACTTCCGGGTTCGGGATGGGACCGGGTAAACACCACCGCTATGACCGTGCACCCATCTTCCTTCGAATCGGAAGTGGATACGATCCAGCGTTTGGATCGCTTCGTAAATTGGCATGAACTTATGAATGAAGGGCACTCGCTAGTGCGGTGCATACACGAAAAAAGTAGTTGCTTCATTATTAGTGCTGCTGGACTGAATACGTCGCCGAAGCTTCGTACTTACATCCGCAGTCTATCAAACTCGTCTTCTACGAGAAATGAATATGTGTCTCGTTTTTGGGGTGGCTTCGAGCTTAGATGCTTTCAGCTCTT
>JBMYVD010000063.1:0-6471 GCA_049606035.1 Candidatus Poseidoniaceae archaeon
AACTGGAAAGCGGGCGCGTAGGTTGCTTCAACTGGAACGAGGAGATGTGCCTAGGCCTTCAAGTGGCGGGAGAAAACTCCCTAAGGTGTTTTGCAGCAGGCAACATAGGTTCGTCGCTTTACAGTATGGCTATGCTAAAGCACACCTGTGAGTCAGTAGGTGTAGTCTTCGAGACTGAAGGTTACACTGTGCTCATCCAGCCAGACTCCGATGACGAGGCCACAGAGGCTGGGTCTGTTGACACACTTGGCATGGAGGTGGCTTGAATGGTTACAACAGGCTACCCAAGAAGGTGCAACAGAGGTTGCAGTGAGATGATATGGATGCAAAAAGGAAACGATGGTTTTTGGAGAGCGAGAGACTTTCCAAACAACACTTTGTCTGGCAACTGGGAAAGGCATGACTGTAGGGGGGTGGTATGATGTGGATTTTCGTTTCAGGGGGCTTCCTTAGCGTGGTTTCACACCGTCGCAGGCAAGGGCATTTGTTAGTCAGAGCCAGGAATATGGTTCACCTTCAAACCGCATTCCCAAATGCGGAGCACTTCACGTTGGATGATGCGGACTACCCTCACAGAGCTGAGATTGCAAGAGATGATTTTGCGGAGTTTCTAACTGATTACGTAATGAACATGGAGTATGATAACTTCAAGAAAAGCATAAGGGAATTCAGATACAGTTCGATCTGCCATAGTGTCTGGAGTTTGATGTACAGATATGGTATTCCACACAGGGGGGTTGAATGATGCCTTCATCTTGGCCGATTAGATACGATCTGCGCACTAGTGAAAGCCACCCTTTGGTGATTTCATGGATAACTCATGATTCATTTGCTGGTGAGATTGGAATCACCCTTTGCCCGGGCAAATATCAACCAGTTTCTTGGTCTGGAGGCTGGAACAGAAATTTGGATGCCGATATTTGCGCCATAAACACGTCTGGAACGTCGAAAGTCGTAACATTGGTGGAAGATAAGGAAATGGACATTCTTCGCGTTCCTAGGCTAGGAGAGACGGTTTTAGAGTATGGAATGGATTGGGTGCACCTTCCTTTTGCGGACACCACTGCTCCTGACGAGGATTGGATGACTCAATTTGACCAAACAAGGGAACAAATTCTAGATTCGATAAAGCAAGGAGGAAAGGTTGTCATTCACTGCAAAGGAGGTTTGGGAAGGGCAGGAACTGTTGCTGCCCTACTCCTGTTGTGCCTAGGATTACCTGCAAGTATGGCAATCTCAATGGTTCGCAAAACTAGAAGCGTGGATTGCATCAATCCAGTACAGGAGGAATTTCTACTTTCACTCTAGGGAATTCAAGGGTGTTAAATATCACACCGGGTAGTCTACGTACGCCCAGAGGAGAGACGGAATTTGTCTCTGGGAGCCCACTCTTTTTTTCTTCATACGTAGTATGAAGAAGAAAAAAAGAGTGTGGGCGGACTACTGAAGAATCTGGATTGAGACTTAGAGTTCTCTTCCAGATTCTGAGAAAAATCGCGGGGGTTAAATAGCCCTTATGACATTGATATTTGCTGAGTGGCAGTTGATGCCATATGCGCACCCTTGGAGCCCACATTTGAACCAAATCTGCTAACAAAATACGACATTGTTTCAGGGCATTTGGTTAGAATAACAACTTCAAAAAACAAAGGAGGATATGATATGAACACAATTTACAAAGCGATACCAAATCAAACTAATATCAACATCACCTACCTAGACGAAAGTCTACAATTCATCGGTAATGATGTTGAGTCAATAACCGTTGACGAGGTAAACTATGGGCGCACTCTGATTCTAGATGAATTCGATTCACTAAAAGAAATCCACATCAAAAGGCCAGGCGCAGTAATTTCATTCAACAGCTTTCCAAAGCAAACCATCCGAATCAAAGGAGCGTTTGAAGAGATACGTGTAAAGGACGGAGACGAGTTTTACAACCTACACCGTTTTGGCTCAAACCCAACACTACCAATCGATACAATCTGGGGCGCTGTGGTCACTTCAGATGACAGGGTTGATTTTGAGGACATGGACGCCCTCATGATCAAAACCAACGGAGTTGAAAAACTCGAATTGAACCAAGAAATCTCACACTTGACCATAATCGGTGACTCTGATTTATCCGACATTATAGTCAAAGGGAAGCGAATAATGAGAAGTCTTACCATACACTGTGGACCCTCGCTAGAGAGTTTGCGAGTAATGCGTCGGGTGCTATCTTGTACCTTGAGGAAATGCCCTGTGATTAACACAGTAATCGGATTTGGAGATCGATTGGCCTTTAATCCGAAGCCATCTAAAGAAAACACTCTATCGATTGGAGGCTTTTGGCATCAAGTTCCAGGCTGGTATAATCAACAAACTGCACTGCTGAAGATTCCACACTTCAAAGCACATCTCACTGCTGAAGAAATTGTAGATTGTAGCGACATGGGTGGCATCAAAATTCAGGCGTATGCATATGATGCTCCAGGCGGTCAAATTCACTTCTCAGAAGCGTTTGGAATTGACATTGAAGAGGCTTCAAACGGGATTGAAGTGCAGCAAGTAATCCGGTTGATTGAGCAAAGGAAAGAGCCTGCCTTCAGAGCCTTAGAATCGTGGTGCAGGCACACGCTAGATTGGTTTGATCAGTACAAAGCTATGCGTATCATAGCATCATTGATTTCAAGGGGCTATGACAAGAAATCAATCATCAGTTTGCGCAACCTGCTTTCAGAGAAGAATACTGAGATGCCGAAAATGATGAATGTCTCGGTAAACGACGGAAGGTTGGGAGGACATTGGCACAAATTCCCGTCTGAAGATTCTGATGAATGGGAGACGCCCATGAATTCTGTAATGCCATTTGGTAGAATAGACCTTGAGATTTGGTTGAACACAGACCTTGGAGTGGAATTCATAGGTATGACTAGGCAGTACACAGCCCCAAGCAACCACTACCCTCGGCGCAGGCTACTTGTCTCTGACCCAGTAATTAGGAACCTGCTTACTGCAACGCTAAGTGCTGCAAACACGGCAGGAAGGAATTCGCCAGCTGAAAAGAAACTCACGGAACTGGCAGAGAGCCTCTACACAAAGTCACCAATCAATTGCGACCCTTATTGTTGTGAATTCACGGTTTACCACTTGTCCGTTTCTAGAGTTGCAACGAAGGAGACAATAGGAGCGCTTGTTGATGGGATCTTGAGCATGCAAACACCTGCATATGTTAGAGCAGCACTACTTGTTGGAATCGTAGAGATTACGAATTCCGCAAGAGCACAAATCGCGTTGATGAACCTCACATCTGAGAAGATGTTGAGTTTGGAAGAATCAACACTCATTGACACGATATCAATTCTCGGCCAAGGCGCATTTACATCTGGAAAGGTGGAAAGATTGGAATGGCCATTCATAGAAAGTTGGGAGAACAAATACAGAAATTAGGAGGAAGAAAAATGAACACTACGAGCATAACAAAAGCAAAACAAATACTACAACACCAATTGAATATTTTATGGGACAACCCTGAGAAAGCGGAGGTAGTACCTCCGTTGATGATTTGGGGACCACCAGGTATTGGGAAGTCTACATTCATTCGAAACCTGTGTAAGGAAAACGACATTGGTTTCATCGATGTTAGACTTGCACAAAGAGAGCCTGTAGACATTAGAGGTCTTCCTGTTCCTAGGGATGACAGAAAGGGAATCGACTGGATTGTGTCTTCTGAATGGCCACGTGCTGATGATGAGGATACTCCAGAAAAAGGAATCATCTTGTTCGACGAGATTACTGCAGCTGACAGCACGCTTCAGGTCGCAGCCTACGAGTTCATTCTCGACCGAAGACTTGGTCAGCTTTATCAAGTTCCAGACGGATGGTATATTGTTGCTGCGGGCAATAGAACAGGGGATGCCGCGGTGGCAAGGACGATGTCAAGCGCTCTTGCAAACAGATTTTGTCACATTGAGGTTGGTTCAAACTCAGCCAGTTGGTTAGATTGGGCTATTGTCAACAACATTGACCCTCGAGTTACCGCTTTCATTCGATACATGCCTCAGAAGCTATTCTCGATGGAGGGTAACAAGGAGAGAGGTTGGCCGAGTCCACGTAGTTGGGAGCGAGTCGCCATGGAGTTGGAACTTGGAACAAAGAACGGATTGGATGACGACCTGATGCACGTTATTGTTGAAGGGTTAGTAGGCGAAGGTGCTGCTCTTGAATTCATGGCATTCTTGCAATGGAGTGAAAAAATTCCAGACATAGGTAAGATGCTGAGTGGAGACATTCGCGTTAAAATCCCAAAACGACCTGACCAGAAGTACGCGATGATTTCTGCAATTGTGCACCACATGAGACAGCATGAGCAACCAGAGAATTTACTGAATGGCTTTTTCGACATCATTACGGAATTCTCAAATGACTGGGCTCAGTTGTTACACCATGACATTAGTCTGCTATTCCGTTCTAACTTAGATTTCTTTGAAACCTTCAGAGAACATCCACAATATGCTACTATGGCCAACAAGATTGTGATTGCTTGAGGTGATAATTTGTCTACGATTAATGACAAGAAAATCACCTTCACCGCACCAAGTGAAGAAGATGAGAATGCTAAAGTAAAGGCTCTAGAAGATTGGACTAAAGACAGGATGATTCTTGTGAAGAAGTATCCGTTCATAGGTACTCTTTCGATGAATCTTGAGTTGATTCCAGTTGTAGACCATAGGTGTCAAACCGCATCGACTGATGGCAAGAGAATCTTCTTCAATCCGCATTTCTTATGCGACCTAAGTGTTGAGGAAAGAATGACTATCCTTGCCCATGAAGTATGGCATTGTGGCCTATCTCATTTCACTAGGGAGCACGGTAGAATCGAAGACCACGTAATGTGGAATCATGCAATCGACCATGAGGTTAACTCTCTTCTCGAAGACGATGAATTCCACATTCCTCAGGGAGCGATCCTATATCGGAAATACAAGGGTGAATCTGCAGAAACTGTGTTTGAGCTCATCAAAAATGGCACAATAAAAATGCGGGGAGAATGCTTGGACGACCATGGTAACTCTGTTCCAGGGGAGGATTCTAAGCCAGGAGATGATGGAACAGATGGTTGGTCAACAGTTCAGGTTGATGGTAGCGGCAATTTCACTGCTAAGGTTGATTCTGACTTCAGACCAAGAAGAAGTGATGATGTTTGGAAAGAATGGAAGAGCAAGATGATGGCTGCTGCTCAACAATGCAAGGATAGGGGTGTAGACATGGGCAACTACCAGAGTCACCTCGATGATCTATTTTCGTCGAAGATGAATTGGAAAGAGATTCTTAGGCAGTTCCTTACACCTATGTTTGACAGTACCAGAAAGTGGCTTCCTCCCAATAGGAGACACGTCTACAAGCGTATGTATCTTCCATCTTTACAAAAGGAAAAGCAACTAAACATCGTAATCGCTGTTGATACCAGTGGCTCAACGACTGGAGATATCGTGAAGACTTTCGTCAGTGAAGTTTATGCAATCTTGAATTCATTTGGAGGATATCAACTACGACTAATTCAGTGTGATATGGAAATCAATGAGGACGTTATCTTCGATATGGACAACCCGTTCAAACCTGATGAATTCACGTTAAAAGGTGGCGGTGGAACCGATTTTCATCCTGTTTTCGACATAATTTCTGAAAGTGATGAGTATCCAGAGGTTGTACTTTACTTGACAGACGGATATGGTGCTGCACCGAAGAATGAACCTCCATATCCTGTGATTTGGGGTGTAATTGAGGGTGGAGTAATGCCTGCAAAATGGGGCAAGCAGATGGACATTGACCTCGGTTCTTGAACGAAAACCCTCGGGTTTATAATTGAGCAATGGAAAGATACGGTGTCAACTTAGTTTGTTGATATTTACACAGAGATGTGCACCTTTGTAGGGGTGTTTTACTACAAATTGGAGGAATTGATATGGGGAAAATAATTGAAAACAAAATATGGAGAGTCGTCGCTAGAATCGACGATGAAATCATAATTAAACAAGCAAGCAGTGTAGAAAAGGCAACTCGTTCAGCCCGTAATGCAGTGTGCCAAAGACTCTGCGATTCTGCCGGAATAGAATACGAACTCGGTTGGTGGAAAGGTAGCAGGCACAAAGCCAGGCGTGACTTTGTTGACAATTTCATAGGCACACCTCTTTACGTCCAAATCGACGATGAGGTAGAGGTTGACCTCCACGAAGTACCATACGAAGTCTACACAATCCAACAAGTTCGTCTAACTTTCAGAAAAATGACCTTGATGACACCTGACAACATAGATGCTTGGGGATTCCTTCATTGGGGCCCAGGTGAAGATGAGAAAATGCAGTTACTCGGTCAAAAATTACCAATTCCACCTCACTTATCTTCAACAAAGGGGTACGAGGAAGAAGAAGTAATTGCGATAAGTGATGCTCAGCAGTGCTTTGATGAATGCCCAAAGTGCAAATCAGA
>JBMYVD010000064.1:0-6389 GCA_049606035.1 Candidatus Poseidoniaceae archaeon
TGCCTTGACTCAGTTAGCTTCCTGCTTCATGGCAATGGACAGACCTGAGAAGGCTGAAGCACCACTCAATGAGGCACTACGCCTAGCACCAGATCATACCGAGGCTTGGCACCAGCGTGGACTGCTTTACTTGGACTGGGCTCAAGAAGAATCAGCTCTCAACGACTTTGAGGCAGCAGTACGCTGTGACGGCAACCACTTGGGCGCACGTCTGCGCATAGCAGCAATTCATCACAAGGCGGAGAGGTTCTCTGAAGCGCTAGGTGCTTGGAACGGTGTTCTAGCAATCGAACCTGAACATACAGTCGCTCGCCGCCGCCGTGAAGAATGTGAGATGGCACTAGCCACCGTTTGAGACGCCCCCAATCCGGGGAAAACGTTTAGTTTGAGATAATGATAACAAATGTATGAGTCAGCGGTATGTTGCTTTGTTCTTAGCCACAATAATGCTACTACTTGCACCCGCATTGTCGGTAAAACCGTCATCAAATATGGACGAAATGGAATCAACGATGCATGGTATACAATCACTATCTTCACTGAACATTCCTGGTTTCCAAGAAGGTTCAATTTTCACCAATGATACACTTACAAACGGATACGAGCATTCGTGTATTATCCAAAACGATGGAAACGTGTCCTGCTGGGGTGGGGACAACTACGGAGTTGGTGTTCTCGGCAACGGCGCAGCTACATACCAAACAACCCCAACACAAGTGAGTAGTTTTGGCAATAATAGAACAGCAGTATCTGTATCAGGAGGGGAGTACCATACCTGTGCAATCTTGAACACGGGAGAGGTTTCTTGTTGGGGGTCAGCAATATCGCTAGGCAATGGAACTACAGTTGACCAATATACCCCAGTAGACACCAGAAGCCTTGGTGTCGGCCGAAAAGCAGTTTCTATTTCATCAGGTGGATATCATACCTGCGTTGTCTTAGATGAGGGGGATGTATCGTGTTGGGGTGTAAACTCAGACGGAAGACTTGGCCTGGGATTCACCTCAGGATACGAACTGTACCCTTCTAACACAACGTCTCTAGGCAATGGAAGACAAGCTGTTGCTATTTCAGCAGGCGGGGCGCATACCTGCGCTCTTCTAGATAATGGGAAGGTGTCTTGTTGGGGTAACAATGCAGCAGGTCAACTAGGAAACGGCGCAACAGATTTTCAATCAAATCCGACACTAACTAACAGTTTTGGACAAGACGTAACAGCCGTTGCAATTTCTTCAGGAGGATATCACACATGTGCTATACTTAGCAATGGCTCAGTTTCATGTTGGGGGGAAAATGGAGACGGCCAACTTGGAAATGGAGGGACAACAGACCAACTTTCTCCTACACTGGTGAGTAGTCTTGGAGCAAATAGAACCGCAATTGCAATCTCTTCAGGCTTGCGCTACACATGTGCAATTCTAGATACAGGAAACGTTTCGTGTTGGGGGAGTGGTAGCGATCGCCAACTTACAGTATCTCCGACGAGTCAATTAACACCATTGCCAATCAGTAATATGGCGCCCGGCCGTACAATTGTCGGAATTTCCGCAGGCAGTAGTCATACTTGTGCAATTCTCGATAACGGAACAGTTTCATGTTGGGGAAGAGGAAGTAGCGGTCAACTAGGAGACGGTCAATCGACCTACAGGCAAACAACACCCACTCCTATCAGTAGCCTAGGTGCAGGAAAGAGCGTAGCTATATCTGAGAGGGATCTGGATAATGATGGCAAATTGAATATTTTCGACTTACATCCAAATATCCATTCTCCAGGTTTCCAAGAATCTTCACTTTTCACCGATACAACTCTAACCGGTGGTGGCACCCATGGTTGCGCACTCATCGAAACTCGAAAGGTGATGTGTTGGGGTGACAATACCTACGGCCAGTTAGGATATGGAGGTTCAGCAACAACTTCAACTCCAATCCAAACTCAAAGTTTTGGCTCAGGAAAATACCCCACAGAGATAGATGCTGGAGGGGCCCATACCTGTGCGATTTTGAATACTGGAGAGGTTTCTTGCTGGGGATGGAATTATCTCGGAGCGATTGGAGATGGAACAACCATTGACAGGACAACTCCGAGAATAACTTCTAGTTTAGGAAACGGCAAGTCTGCGGTTGCGATTTCATCTGGAGGATTCCACACATGTGCAATCTTAGACACGGGCGAGGTTTCTTGTTGGGGAATGGGCCAATATGGTAGGTTAGGCAATGGTGGGACCAGTGACCAGTATACACCAACACTAACCAGCAGTTTTGGTAATGGAAGAGTGGCAATAGCGATATCTTCAGGCTCCCTCCTAACGTGTGCAGTTTTAGATGACCTTTCAGCAAGATGCTGGGGCCAAGGACACGGTACAACGCCATCTACAGTTTCAGGATTAGGCACAAACACAGACGTAGTCGCGATTTCAGCGGGGCGTAAGCATGCTTGTGCCCTCTTGGCTACAGGCAATGTATCGTGTTGGGGTGAGGGTAACCTAGGCCAACTTGGAAACGGGAATTATGCCTATAGTAGTTCAGCAGTTCCAACAACCGGTTTTGGTCCCGGAAGATATGCAACAGCAATATCAGCAGGGAACGACCATACCTGTGCACTTTTGGATAATGGCAGTATATCCTGTTGGGGTGAGGGCGGATATGGTCAACTTGGTGATGGACTACGTATGACAAATGCGAATCCAACATTAGTCAATTATACATTAGTAGACGGTCCTGCAATAGCGATAGCTAGCGGCTCATACTTTACATGTGCATTATTGGAAACTAGAGAGGTCACGTGCTGGGGTCAAGGAACTGCTGGACAATTGGGAGGCTCCTTTCAAACCAATTTATATCAGCCAATTACTACAATTTCAGAATTTAACAATAATAAAATCGTTTTATCCGAAAGAGACTTGGATCAGGACGGAATACTGAACATTTTCGAAGGAGTTTTGTGTACTCCAGGTACTTACAAAGTGGGAGAAAATTGCGTATCGACAGACCCGGGTTACTTTACCTCGTCCTACGGCGCTGAACAACAAAATCCATGTCCACCGGGTACATTCCAAGACCAAAGTAGACAGGCGAATTGTAAACCTGCAGATGCGGGTTACTTCGTTAATACTAGTCTAGGGCAGGCCCAAATTGTACAGACACCATGCCCTAGTGGTTCCTACAACCCACTAAACGGTTCAACAAGTGAGGACGATTGCGTTTCAACAGAGCCGGGCCACTACACAAATTCCTCCAATGGAATTGGCAACCCTTCACAAATCGCTTGTGAAATTGGAACTTATCAGGACAAATACGGACAAGTGACTTGTCTTCTGGCTGACTTGGGTCATTTCGTAAATCCAAGCTCAACAGGTCAAACCAACCAAACTCCGTGCCCAGAAGACGAGTATCAAAATGAGGTTGGGAAAACATCATGCAAACAAGCAGATATTGGCCATTACGTAGACGCAATGTCTGGTGTTGGAAATGTCGATCAGATTCCGTGCCCTCCTGGAACATATCAAGATGAAATAGGTCAAATTGAATGCAAAGGTGCTGACGCTGGCCATTATGTCGAGCCTACTTTGGGGTCGGCTCAGATAACTCAAACCCCATGTTCAATCGGTTCATACCAAAATGAAGAAGGCCAAACATCGTGTAAAATTGCTCAGCCAGGCCACTATGTCCCATTAACAGCAGGAATTGGACAAACCTCCCAAACAAAATGCCCAGCGGGTACTTTCAATCCTAATTCCGGTAGTGTAAATTCAAACGTTTGTGCGACAGCCGAAGAAGGTCACTTTGTAGATTACGCCCTAGGAGAGGGCCAATCCAATCAAACCGCTTGTCCACCAGGTACATTCAATCCAAATGCTGGCTCAATCTTCCCATTTGACTGTCAATCTGCAACCGAGGGCTTCTATGTTAACGAGTTAAGTGGAGCAGGCCAAACCTCCCAAACAAAATGCCCACAGGGAACATACAACCCAAACGAAGGAGCGACTTTGATATCCGATTGTATTCAATCCGATCCAGGATATTATTCGAATTCAACAGATTCAATCCCAATAAATCAGAAACCATGTCAAAAAGGAACTTATCAGCCAGAAGCAGGGCAAGCAAATTGTTTGATTGCTGATGCAGGATACTTCGTTGAAAACTTCTCTTCTACAGAGCAAACACCATGTCCAAAGGGGACCTATCAACCTCTTCCAGGCCAGCTGGATTGCTTGTTCGCAGACCCTGGATTCTATGTTGGACAAACTGGACAAAGCGAACCGACACCTTGTCCACAAGGAACTTACAGCGATGTGCCGGCTAGACCCGGATGTTTGGAAGCAGGACTTGGATATTATGTTGAAGATTCAGACAAAACAGCAAAGATTCAATGCCCAGTAAACACATACACTGTGGTAACCAACAACTCTACTGGAACAACATGGAATAACGTGTCTTACTGTTGGGCAGATACAGATAATGATGGATTAGTGAACGATGATTCTGCAGTCAATGCAGATGATGATGATGACAATGATGGATTCCTCGATAAAGAAGACGCCTTCCCGCTTGATGCGAAGGAATGGTTAGATGAAAATGGAGACGGAATTGGAGACAATGAAAAGCCACTGACCATGTACGAAAATCTAGCATTGAGTATGGGCGAGCCTTTACTCATTTCATTGATTATTCTCGTGCCGTTACTGTCAGTACTTGGTGCAGTCAAATTCGTCCGTTCAAGGCGCACAGCAAACGATGATTCGATCGAAAAACAAGAATTGAATCAAATGATAACACCAAATCCAGCGATTCAAACCCCACCACCAATTCCCGCAGAGGGAATTCCTAAAGGTTGGACAATGGAGCAATGGGCGTATTATGGAAATGAGTGGCTTGCTATGCAAGCCAACCAAAGTGTAGAAGAAACGCTTCCTTCTGTAGATGAAGAGGTATACTCAACCGTTCTAGAAACAGACAACGTTACTCCAGAAGAATCAGATGGCACTAGCCACAATCTGATATGATAGAACCCCGCACGGGGCATCATGGGATACGAACCTGGTGATGTAGTAAGTGGATTCACTTTGCCTAATGCAAATGGTGGAGGAGAAGTCTCTCTTGATGAAGTAATGACAGAAGTTGGCGCAGTAGTTGTCTTTGAGTGCAACCACTGTCCATACGTTGTTGGAAGCATCAACCGAATCAACAAGGCAGCAGCAAAAGCAGAAGAGCTTGGAATGGGCTTTGTTGGAATCAATTCTAACGACCCAGAAGTTTACCCTGAAGACTCCTTTGAGAACATGGTAAAGCGTGCTGACAAGGGCATGCCTTACCCATACCTACACGATGAATCACAAGAGGTAGCAACCGCTTGGGGTGCAAAGAGAACTCCAGAATTCTACCTAATGAACGGAGAAGGAGTAGTCGTTTACCGTGGACGCTTAGACAACTCTCCACGCAATGCAATGGAGGCTACAACAAGAGATCTTGCTGATGCAATGGACTCACTTTCAATGGGAGACCTACCTCCAGTAAACCGCACCGAATCAATCGGCTGCAGCGTGAAGTGGAAACTATGACCGGTTGCAGACGCCAGTGTGACTGGGATGATGATATGGTCTGCCGCTCATGCGGTATTGACTATTCTCCGCCTAAGCCGGTGGCAGAAACTAGCGCATCAACGGATGAAGAATCGTCGTCTAGCAAATCCGGTGATGGGGAAGATTCAGAAGAATCTGAACCTCACGAAACTGAAAATTCACTGCGCCCCTTTCACTTAGCATTCCCAGTTGATGACTTGCCTGCAGCAAGGAAGTTCTACACAGAAGTCCTTGGTTGTACAACAGGTAGAGAGAAAGAAGAATCCTGTGTATTCAATTTCTATGGGCACCAAATTGTAGCTCACAGAGTTCCAAAGATGCCAGAATTATCCACAAGCCCAGTTGACGGAAAGAAGGTGCCTGCAATGCACTTTGGATTGGTTTTAGAGTGGGATGATTGGCAGGAATTGAAGACCAAGTTCGAAGCAGAAGATATTGAATTTGTAATTGGCCCATACACCAGATACGAAGACCAGCCAGGTTCACAAGCAACGATGTTCATCAAAGACTCGTGTGGTAATCACCTAGAGTTCAAGTCCTTCAAGGACGATGAAGCAATCTTCGACTCGAATTGGTGATTAGTTTCACTTTTAGTTCAACCACTCCTTCCAAAAAAGCTTAGAACCCCCTTGAGAAGGACATAGCATGTCCAGCGCAGCTTTACGCTTTTTTGACGCCTGTGCTGGAATAGGCTGCTTCCACCACGGGATGGTAAAAGCAGGATTTACTTGTATTGGAGCTGCCGAATTAGACGAGCGCTTGCAAAAAGAATATCCCAAGGCATTTGGATTGGACTCTAGCAGAATGTTT
>JBMYVD010000065.1:0-6128 GCA_049606035.1 Candidatus Poseidoniaceae archaeon
CTAGAAATTGCAGCACCAAGTTTTGAGCGAGTAGGGTCCCATCTGCGATATTCCACGCCTCTGAACCTTCGCAACGATTCACCATATTGCGAGTATTTTGGAACAGCATTCAGCGTCCATATGGCTCTGCCATCAAGCATGACTGCCCATGAGAGACGGCGTTTTTTTGCCATAAATTCACCTCTGTGGTGGTTTTGAATTCTCACTGCGAATTACTTCGACACGTGCTGCAACAGCATCAACCGCTTCTTGACTCCAGACTTCTCCACCGTACGCATCGCAGCGTGCAGCGATACTTGCCTTAGAAGCAACGGTTCTTGCGATCTTTCCTCTAACCCAACGAGGTGACCTTGAAATCCAAGGGTGCATGAATATGTGACCGTGTTTTGGTGACGGGGCCCCCGTCTTCAGGTGATTGAAAAACGCCTTTTCTGCGCCTAAAATTTGCATAGTTCCTGCAGGTAATCTGGCAAGTCTTGCTCTTCCGTGTGCTTCAACACACAATCTAGCAGCTAGAATTGGACCTAGCAGTGCGGATAGAGACGGTAGGTGTGATGATGCTAATTCACGGACGACATTCTCCATTCTGTCTAGTCTTGCTTTGATTTCACTAACACTAGTTGCCCAGTCCTTCAGACTAGCCCATTCTGCATCTGTTGGTCCCTCTGGCGGCATACCAATGTCAAGTAATCCTGCTAACTGTGTAAGGTCTGAGGATTCTGTTACTTTTTTTGCTAGGCCAGTTCTGTCTCTCTCAAATCTAGCCTCAGGTAGGAAAAGACCGACCCATTCAACGAGCCTTCCTTCGATTGTAACGTATGATGCACGTAACTCGTCAGAGGCTTTGAGAATGTGCTCAAGCCTTCTATCAGGGTCTCCTGCAGCAGCATCAACGCCTCTTTTGGATAATAGAATAGCAGCCTTATCGAGGTATTCTAGAGCCTCAGTGCTCGGTAGTGGCCATTCAGCATCTGGTAAATTTTCATCTCCGTGAATTAGAGGTGTTGAATCTGGAAATCTTTCCAGTAGCCTCTCAGCCTCCGGGGTAAGTGCCTCATGAGCAATGATGTCCATTCTTGAGCAGACTGCATTAGTGTCATGCCAGCCATCCCACTCTTCGACATCAAGAATGTTGCCATCAGAGTCTGCAACAGCGGCGGCTCTCCAATCGTACCATAGCCACATATGGTTAGGCAAAAGTCCCCACTTGATGAAACAATTGCTCTTTTTATAGAACAAATGTTGATATAAGGTGTCTTCCGGTGTGTTCGTATGTTCTGCCCACAGTGCGGTACACTAGCATTCCCTACTCCATCTGGAGATATCAATTGTACAAATTACAAATGCGGATATCAGGGTCCAGCAAATCTGAAAGTCAAAGGTGCCGATGGGAAAGAGGTAGACCTCTCCCAGGTAACCTCCTCTTCCAAGGCAGAGACTCGTGTCTATGAGGTAATCAAGGATTCAGATGAGATGCGTGGTGTTCTAACAACAGGAGATTACATGTGTCCAAAGTGCGACTGCGTTGAAGTATTCTCATACCTTGAGCAAACACGCTCTTCTGATGAACCAGAAACCAGAATGTTGACCTGCAAAGAATGTGGCAATGGCTGGAGAGAATACTGAAGTGATATAATATGCAAATTCGAGTTTTACTCGCTTGTTTGCTGTTGTTATTCCCGGGCTGTTTTGGTGATGAGGAAGGTCCAGATTTCAATGGAAAGAATCTCAACAAAATGGATGTTTACAAGTTTACACTTAGTGATACAAACCAAACCGACTTCTCGCTTACAGACTTAGAGGGTCAAGTCGTTGTTTTGGCCTTTGTTTACACACGATGTGACGATGTTTGCTTGCTGATTGCAAACAATTTGAAGGTTGTAAAATCACAACTAACAGACGATGAGCTTGAGAAGGTATCTTTCGTATCCGTCACGATTGACTGGCGCCATGATTCACCTGAGATATTGGGCGATTGGGCAGACGAGATGGGACTTGATTGGCCACATTTAACAGATTGGAATTCTGACGAAATAAAGACCACCTACGAAGAGTATGATGTCGTGCCATACGACGATGAAACATACGAGGACATCCATCTACAACCAGTATACATATTGGACACAAATTTAGATGGAAGAGTCGTATGGAGTGAATATGATTGGCCGATTGACCTATTTGTAGAAGATTTGAGGACAGTTATCGATTTGGAGTGATAAAATGAGATTTAAAGCACTGATGCTGACTCTAATTCTAATGCTTCCAGGATGCCTTTCGCAGGACGAAGAGATTCGATTCAATGGCCGTGACCTTGGTGGAAATGACACTTACAAATTCACATTAGAAGATGCAGAAGGTCCGTTGTGGAGTTTAGAAGACCAAGAAGGCAAAGTCGTTGTTCTGGTATTCATTTTTACAAGGTGTGACAATACCTGCCCAGTGACAAGTCAAAACATCAAGGTGGTCAAAGATTCGCTGACTGATGATGAATTGGCAAAAACAAGCTTTGTTTCCATAACCGTTGATTGGAGACATGATTCTCCTGCAGTATTACGCAATTACACCGCAGATTTCGGATATGATTGGCCTCATCTAACCGGAGCAAAAGAGTACCTTGACCCAATTTACGAGAATTATGGCGTATATCCATATGAAGAGGGAGATGAATCTGAGGAAGGCTACACTGTAGCACACCCTTCACCGACTTACATTCTAGACACCGAAGGCCAGGGAAGAGTTGTTTGGTCAGACTACGACTTCCCTACAGACTTGTTCTTGGAAGACCTAAGAACAGTGATTGAGCACTACTGATTATTTCTGGCAAGATCGGCACCAAAAAGTCGAGCGGCCGCCTTGTACTAATCTCTCAATAACGCCACCGCAGTCACAGTCCTTACCTTCCTTGTCGTAGACCTTGAATTGGTGAATGAAATAACCCAGTGTACCATCGACTCCGGCGAAGTCTCTCAGAGATGAACCACCGACTCTAATCGCTTCGGCTAGAATTTCTTTAATCTCTGCAACAAGCACGTCGCATTCCTTTTTCTTGACTTTATTAGAAATGCGAGTTGGTGATATTTTTGCACGATTCAATGCCTCACAAGCATAGATATTGCCGACACCAACGACCACCTTCTGGTCAAGTATGCTGATTTTGACAGCACTCTTCCTCTTTTGCAACTTCTCGTACAGGTCCTTACCAGTCCATTCTTCTAGCGGTTCAGGACCAAGGTGGTCGAGTAATTTGTGCGATGTTCCGCTGAAAATGTCGAGTACTCCGAACCTCCTAGGGTCGTTGTAAACCGACATACTGCCATCATCGAATAGAATCACAACGTGGTCATGCTTGCCTTCACAATCGCTAGCATCCAGAGTCCATTTACCACTCATTCCAAGGTGTGAAAGGAGTACGTCGCCATTGTCTAAGTCGATTAGCAGATATTTTGCACGACGCCGGATATCCTTCACAGTACGCCCTGTTAGGCGTTCAGCAAGGCCTTCTGGGAATGGGAATCTGAGGTTTTCACGGCGCAAGTCAACGCCATCGATACGCTTGCCTATCCAAGATTTAGCCAGTCCAGTTCGGACTGTCTCTACCTCGGGTAGTTCTGGCATGTCTTATTCCAAAGGCAAGACCTCAATAGTATTGATTGTCAAATAATAATAACTCAATCAGCATCAAACAGAATATGGAAGAGGTTGTTGAATCTGGAAAAATCAAATTTCCAAAAGAATGGTGCAGATTCCAACATCGACAATTAGCAACAAGATACAACATCATTCCTAAGGAAGTCAAGGAAGCAAACTTCAGTTTTAGTCAGCGAGTGAGTCTGTTATTCACCCACTTTAGCATTAGATTCACAAGGAAAATGGTTGTTATTTTTGCGATAATTCTTGCGATAAATTTCATTTGGAAGCAAATTGTTTCCCGCTTCAAAATAATAACCAATTATTTCCTAAATGAATTAGAATTCGTATTGTGGACAGCGATGTTCATTGCTATTTTCCTTAATCTCAGTTCTAAATTTATCCAGAATCGAGTGGAAAATGGAGATTATCTATTCAACGAAAATCCAATTTTGGTAATTGGATGTACAACTTGTAATTGGTCAGGTATCTGCGAAGAATCTGAAATTTGTAAGGATTGTAACTCATTAGGAGTTAACATCGGAAATTGGTCTCAAGAGACAATTATTCAGAATCTGGAGAACAACCCTAGGTGGGGAATGAAACCGAGAATCTAGGATTCAAATCAGTAATTTCCAAGTTGACCAAATCGCTAACCCAAACATTAGCAAGCCGGTTATCCTATTCATGAACTTCTGATTGCTTTCAATTCTGGATAGCAGGCTTGAATTAGAGAGAATCAATGCAACTAGGACGTACCAGATTGTATCGATTGACATTCCAAGAACTGCAATGATCCATTTTGTATCGCTTGACATCCCAGGTTCAAGGACAGAAGATAGTACTGCAAGCATGAAAACGGCAATTTTAGGATTCAAGAAGGCGATGAAAAAACCTTCGACAAATCCTTCTCGATTTCCACCTTCATGCTCAATTTTTTGTGACTGTGCAGTGTAAATTCCGTATCCAAGATAAACCAAGAATACTATTCCAATTACTTGCAATATGGTGAATAATGTAGGCAATTCAGTCATGATGGTAACTAGCCCAAACACTACGGCTGCAGCATAGAATCCGAATCCTATGCCATGGCCTACTGCACAAGCCAAACCTCTGGCTCTACCACCTATCATCGTGTTACGCAGAACAACTGCAAGAGATGGTCCCGGTGACGTTGCACCGAGAATGAACATCACGGCAGCAGCAGAGATTGCGGTTATGTCCACAACTCACCCAGTGTGGTCATAGACATGACTTTTGGCATGATTCAACTCATGTACGTCATCTTGTGTGCGCCCATTCGCTTTTCTGCTTCCATAGATGCTCGCATGAAGTGAGCTCTTACATTCACATTATCGAGAACAGTTACAGTCGCTTTGACTAGAGATTCTGCAGCACTCGATGTTTCGTAGACACTTTCACTTGCCATGGTTGGCAATCAACGTACTCCCAATTATATGTTTGGTTAATTGCGTCGCAGTACCTCAAACTCGGAATATTACTGAATCCTGAGATTGAGTTCCGGAACTCGGTATTACTTCTTCCACAAGTGGTAATTTGCGCTTTACAATACGGAAAGAAACTGGTGCTTTGACCCGCCTTGACACTCCCGCCATCGCCAAACGTCGCCTCGCCTTTTCTCGAGCCGCGACGGCCTTTTTTGCACGCCTGCGAAGTTCATACAATCCGAAGAATTCTGCAACAGGTGCTTCTCTTGTTTCATTGTCTAGCCACCAGTGCTCGCTTCGTAGCGTCTTCTGGCGAATGGTGTCACCAGTTGTTAGGTCGTATGCTGCGATTCCTGGATTTTCGTGGTTGTATGCTGATGTGTCCATTGCAAGCCAAGAAGGTCTACCGTCTTTGAGTCGGATTTTTGATTGTGCAATCTCTCCTACTCTGTTAAACTTCGATGTTGGCGTATGGCCAAATAGAATACATCGCTTTTCGTCTAGTGGTGAATCGTGTTTGAAGAAAGCTCTGCGTATCCAAAGCAGGGTCTTCTCATCTTGATTATCGAGATCTACTCTAGGATGGTAACCAGCGTGAACAAGTCTCCAATCATCGAGAACTATGTGGCTTGGTAAATCAGCAAGCCAAGCACAATCCTCTGCAAAAGTGAGTTTGGCCCGATGCAGGTCTCCCTTTGCTGCTACAATGTAGGAGCCCCAAGTTGAAGCCCCGCCTTTAGCCATCCAAACAGAATCGAGTTCGATATTTGTTGCTTGTAGCGATTGTATGGCCATCTGTTCGTGATTACCTTTGATTGCAATAATTTGTGGATGTTGTCGAACGTATTCAACAACCCCTGCAGAATCGGGGCCTCTATCTATCATGTCACCCAATAGCACAACTCTGTCTTCCTTCTGAAGATTCAATCTGTGCATGAGCGCCCTTAGGGTTCCAAGGTGCCCGTGTATATCTCCCACAACCCATACTTGGTTGCCTGCAACGATACGAGCCTGCAGGTCGGCTTCAGTGCCTCGGTCGCGGACGGCCGGGGC
>JBMYVD010000066.1:0-5972 GCA_049606035.1 Candidatus Poseidoniaceae archaeon
TGTATTATCCCTGGTGAGAAAGTTCTGGGAATAATGATCGATATCCACGTACTCTCTGATAAAGGAAATATCTTTGACGCCTGTGCTTTAGGTGCAATAGCGGCTTTGCGAACTGCAATAGTTCCTGCGGAAAGATTCGATATCGGTGAAGACTACCCTCTAGCAGTTTCGATGACACCTACAATGTGCTCTTTCACAAGAGTCGGTGGAAGGTATGTCCTTGACGCTAATGAAGAGGAAGAATTGGGTGGGGATGAAAGAATTCACATTACATTAGGAGATGAAGGGCATCTACATTCACTTCAGAAGGGGTTAAAGGGAACTTTCACTCCGGCCGAATTCGACGAGATACTACAGGTCGCACAGAACCGCTGCGCAGAACTTGCAGAACTAGTCAACTCCAAGGAGGAATAAACATGGCAAAGCGAACACAAAAGGCCGGAGCAACAGGCCGATTTGGTGCAAGATATGGTGTCAGCGTTAGAAGAAATGCTGGCATGGCCATGAAGAAGAAAAATGCAAGTTACACTTGCCCGGTATGTCAATACCGAAAGGTAACCCGTAAATCCGTAGGAATCTGGTCCTGTGGAAAGTGCGGCCACACATTCGCTGGCGGCGCTTGGGAACCATACACCCGTGCATCAGACGCAAATAACAGAATCATTCGCCGAAACGCAGATGGTGCAACCACTGCTGATATGGCATACATTGCTCAACAAGCAGCAATCGAGTACGAGCGTGCATTAAACGCTGGTGAACTTGACGAAGAGGAGTGATTGTATTGTGGTCTGTCCGCCTTCAGGTGGATTCGCCTAATGCAAAATCTCTCGCTTCCAGTTTGGTTAGTGAAGAAGAACTCGAAATCGATGACACTAGTTTCTGCTTTACTCTAAGAGAAAGCAGAGCGAAAGACGCAAGAGCGATGTGGAATACACGATTGCGTTCTCTAGTAATCTCTGCCAAGGTCATCGAAGTGATGGATTCTTGAACCCCTGCCTTTTGAGATGATAATATGGAGTCAGCCCAACAGTTGCAAATGGTGGTTGCGGAAGTGCAAGCCGCTCGCCAACAAGTTGCCTCACTGAACGCACAAGTTCGTGAATTAGAAGGAACTATCACTGCCGTAAAACAGCAACCTGAAGACATGGCTCTACACAGACAAATGGGAACTATCCTGATTGAAGTTGAAGATAGGACACAATTACTATCTGACCTTGAAATGACTCTTGAACAAATGAGGTCAGCTGTCGAAACCATGGGCAAGCGAGAAGCTGAACTGGTGGCAACATATGACAAGTTGAAGCAGTCACTAGAGGGATGATTTTGGAAGACCTTGCATCCTGGATTACACAAGCCACCACCAAAGGCGCTGTCCCAGTAGTAACAGGAAGAAACGGAGACATGGACACAATTGGTTCAGCCATCGCATTGGCCTCCTCCCACCCCAACTTGATGGCGTGTGGTTTGCATCTTGGAAAATTGGCAAATCGTTTGTGCACTGAATTGAATGCACCATTTCGCAAACTATCGAAATCACCAACCTGGCCAGCAAAATTAGGTGGAATAATCGTCGTAGATGCAGCCTCTGAAATGCAAACAGGATTATCATTACCAGAAGGGGTTCCGATTTGTGTAATCGATCATCACGATACTTGTGAATGGACTTTTACAGAGGCAGATTTAGAGTTCAGAAGTAATGCTAGAGCAACTACTCAGATAGTTTTCGACTATCTTAAAATCAAGAACCCCGATGCACTTACAGACGAAGTACGTAAACTCTTACTTGCAGGACTGATAACCGATACTGGTAGATTTAAGCATGCAGATAGGGATGCTTTGAGATGTGCTACTGAACTATTAGATGGTGCAAATTTCGAGTATCAAGAATTCGTCGAGTATATTCAAACTGAGGACATAAACCCCAGTGAAAGAGGTGCAATACTCAAGGCCCTTTCACGCTGTCAATCCACAGAATGTGGTAAATGGAATTTGGTTCACACATATGCAGGAATCCACGAGGGAAAGGTCGCTGGATTACTCACTCAGGCCGGTGCAGAGATTGCACTTGTATCACGTTACAGAGACGGGGAAACTCGTTTAACAGCTAGAGCGACAAGAGCATCTACAAAAAATGGAATTCATCTAGGTGAAATGATGAAATCACTGACCTCTAAACTCGGCGGAGAAGGCGGAGGCCATGACGGTGCTGCAGGTTGGTCAGGTAAAAGTGACAGAATAACCGCTGAATCAGCTTTCATCAATTTGTTAGCAAATCAAAAGAGGGCCGAAAATGAATCCTGAAGAAATAATCCATGCCTTCGATAACGGCGAAAGAGACCTAGAACCAATGCTTGAAAAAATGGGCTGGAAAAGTTGGCTTGGCGTTGCTGAATTGGGATTGGTAATGCAAAGTCCAATAGTAGATTTTCTCGAAGAAAAGTTGACTGCTGCTGAGAGCAAAGTTCTGGATTTAGTCAAGAAAAGACTCTCAGGAGATTTGACCTTGGATTCTATAGAAGAAGCGCTAGCAGTCGCTCGGAACCCAAAAACAAGAGACCTAGCCCTAGAAGGTAGGTTGCGTATGGAAAGAGGGCTTGTACATTTTGAAAATGGTGACACCGAAGATGCCAGAGACGATTTGACATGGGCAGAAACACGACTGAAGTCTGTAGCGAAAGCGAGCAGAGATCATGACATTTCATTATTGAATAAGGCTGCATTCCATCTATCAATTGATGAGCCAATGATGGCTTTGCACGTCCATGGAGAAATTTCTCGCACTGCAGGGCATGCTAACGAAACAATCGCAATATCTAGAATTCAAGCATCAAGGATACACCTTGCATTCGGACATATGTTCGATGCTGCAAGGTGTGCATTCAACTCACACGCGCATGCAATAATTGCAAACCAAACAGAATTGGCTGTAGAGGCAGGTGCTATTTTCGTTGAAATCTCATCTGGATTTATCAGTGATGAAGCAGAAAAGTTTGCTGACCAAGTTATGGAGGCAAAACCGTTGTCTGCTGGCCAAGAAGCACCGCTATTACAAGTTCATTCAAGCGATGTATTTGGGGTTCTAGAATGGTGTTCAGAAAACACAACTCCCGGCTTTTCAGGAGAAGAGAGACCTGATTTACGAACACTAGTCATGTTAGCAAAGAGACTTGAGAAAACAGATTTATTTTCGGATTTGCTTTCCTCACCAACTGAAGTCGAAGACGCTCTACTTGCTGCACTTTGTGCATCGATCAGCAAAGATGAACAGGCGAAAATTTGGACAGATAGAGTGACTGAAATTATGACTTTAAAGAATGTCTAGAGCATTGATTGGGCTTTTTCCATCCATTCTTGAGCCCACTCTTCTCCGGATGTAAAAAGCGACCTTGCTAAGAAAAATGCTTCGGCTGCCTCGCCTGCTTGTAACAAATTTTCCAACCTAGCAAGTTCAGTGTTAACGACTTCCTCAGGCTTTGACGGTTCTTCTATTGGTACATTTGAAACGTTTTGTGAAAGGTTCTGCATCTTGTCTAGGAAATCAGAACGAGTTTGTAGTGATGGACCACTCCAAGGAACCGATTCTTCACCATCCATCGCACGCTTCAATCTATCAAGGAATAAGTCGCGAACAGGTTCTGTCGGTCGAATTTGTTGCACGTGGTCATAGCATAACCAAGCCTGGTCGATTTCATTTCTCCTTTCGTGTAATCTCCCTAATTCCATCCATAACTCGTGATTTGCTGGCCTGTGAGCTAACAAATGGTGTACTAACTCGATGAACATCTCTTCATGTCCAGCACCTCGAATTCTCTCTAGCCTTCTACCGTATACAATATTGGCTCTTTGGTCGGTAAAGTCCAATCCTCTACATCGAATTGCAAAGTCTTCTAACCCTTTTTCATTTAAACTCTCAAACCACGTTTCAGGTTCTAGTGAATCAGTAATGAATGCTGCTTCAAGCAATTCCAATCCAACTTCAAGATGGTTAACATCACGGATTTGTGACAACTGGTTCGGATCTCTGCCTAAAACGATGAATAAATCCTCCAAAACCAAGGCAAGACCTTCGCCATCCATGCGCATTTTCTTTATTTCTGCAAGACATCTCCAATTGCGTTCATCAGTAAAATCATACAAGACTGCTTGTTGAGCATTTTGTTCTGCCCACGCCAAGTTTTCTGCGGTTCGCTCGGAGTCTTTCTTTGACAGTTTTACAAACCGGTCGGCCTGCGCTCGATGTCTGCTACCCAAATTTCTTCTTGGGTGCTGAAGTTTCGAGGCACTATCCATGCTATCATCTCACTGAACAGACATGAAACCTGACCTATCATAACCCCAAGGGATGGTTGCATCAATACCAATCTTTGCAGTATTACCATCATTCAGTCGTGATGGGTCAAGACTTGAACCTTTTTGATTTGAAAGTATGATTGAGTCTGAGTCTGGTTGCCAACGGGTCATCATTGCCCATTCTACTCTCACAGGGTCGGTGATGTCAATGTCTTCATCGACAATTGTAACCATCTTCATTGAGCGGTGTCCATCCAGTGCTGCTTGAATTGCCCTTTTACCATCTCCCTCGTTTTGGACTCTGATTTTTACAACAGCAGCAAGCCAACCTCCTCCACCCTCTGTCATATGGACATCAAGACACTCACAAACTTCGCTTACAGCGGACTTAATGGTAGGTGCCCTAGGTAGACCCATGAGTGTTTTGTGTTCTGCTTCTGCAGGAATCAAAGCGTGGAAAATTGGATTGGTTCGGTGAGTTATTCCGTCTATTTCAATAACAGGTTCCTGGCGAATATCATCAACAGTTCCGGTTATGTCCACATAAGGCCCCTCGTCGTCGTTCTGAGTGGTGATTCTACCCCACATGGCATACTCTGCACTAGCAGGAACTTGAAGCCCGTTTGGCAGAGTGACAAGTTCAAGTGGTTTACCATACACCTTTTCATGCAATGCAGAAGCAATGGTCAACTCGTCGATATTTGTGTCAAAAGACATCGCTGCTGCTAGCAAGACTACGGGGTCTGGAGCGTTAATGATTGCAACATTTACTTCTTCGCCTGCCGCTCTAGCTTCACCGGTCATTGAGTAAAGATGTCGAGGAACAATCCTAGCAACTAAGTGGTTGTCATCTCGCAGGAATTGTCTGTGGAATGACATGTTTCTTATCCCTCCATATTCAGCGATGATTACGCTCGAAGACATGTATCTTCCACGGTCCTCTCTCCAGTGATGAGGTATTGGCAAATTAGTCAATTTTGGACTTTCTTGAGGGTTCTCCAATACCGGTCCTGTGTCAACAATTTTTGGCTCAGATGGATTTTTCATGGCCCATCCAAGTAGGTCGATAAAATCCTCCGGCTCGATAGATAGTGCTGCGCACAATCTTGGCCTTGTCAACAAATTAACAGCGATTCTATGACCTTGAGCTTCTTGTAAATTTTCGAAAAGCAAAAGGTCATGTCCTGTAGATTTAGACTTATCAAAAACACCATGCAGTATGCTGGTTGGCTCATCAATAACAGTGGCTGCACCTAGTAAATCTCGGAATGCCATTGTTCTACGCTGGAGGGTTTAAGTCATGAACATTGGCACTATAGATTCGGGGATGAGTGCATCATTCTACCAATCTAATTCAATCGGCACCATGAAATAGGGGAGGTAGGTCGGCAAGTTGCTTCTCTGGAGAGTTTTGACATGGGTCGTGGATTGTTCGCAGGAACCAAGATGGCAAAAGACCGCCAAAAGTTTAGGTGGTCTGACCGAAGATACAAGAAGCGTATGCTCAAGTCAAGAGCAAAGCACGACCCTCTTGCAGGTTCAACTCAGGCAAAGGGTATCGTCGTTGAAAAGGTAGGTATCGAAGCAAAGCAACCAAACTCCGGAATCCGCAAAGCGGTCAAGATATCCCTAATCAAGAACGGTAACAAACTCACAGCATTCGCTCCAGGAGACGGTGCAAT
>JBMYVD010000067.1:0-5789 GCA_049606035.1 Candidatus Poseidoniaceae archaeon
ACACCTGCTTTGCTAGTTTGGGACCCAGAGGGCAAGAAGCATACCTCGAGTTATATCGATGATTCAGAATGGCAAGTCAAAATCAGTAACGCTGGCGAAGCAGCGGTAGAGCGATTGAAGAAGTACGATTGGAATCCCTCAATATGGAATATGCTATTGAGTGAAGCAGATAATTTTGCGATGCAGTCCGGCTTGCTTGAGGAAGTGGAAAGGGCAAACCTGTTCAGTATAGTACTCGATAATACAGATGAATCACTTAGCCCACATTTGTGCATGTTGGGAACTTCTTTGATAATCGTTCCAACTCATTTAGGAACTGATCCAGAATATAGTGAGATAGCAACAAAATTGCGGAGTTTTGGACTCGGTGTAAGGGAAACTAGGATTCAGTAGCTTGGTTTAAAGGTTCTAAATCTAGAGGTCCGCAATCTAAGAGAACAGTACCTGGGATGTGTATATTTTCACAGAATCCGTGGCGGAAAACAAGCGCTCCTTGCCCCCAAGTATCTACGTATCTACCGGCCTGTTTGACAATTTTCTTCCTCTGAAAATTGACGTCAGCACCATAGAAGTGCTTTGCATCAATCCATGCGACTGGCTCACCATTGATTTCGACATGGTCCAAGAATAACAAATCCGGTGTGTTTACCGGTCGACCGTGTTCTTTCATTTGTTCCTTGACCATTTCTCCTTGTCTTCGAACACGAACGCCTTGGTCTTCAAACCAGTCAGCAAGAATATCTTCGAATACGTCAGCCCGATAGTGAGTTTCAGATTGGTCAACGTTGCTTACTCTATCAGCAGCTTCTGCTTCTTCAAACTCTTTTCTTTCTCTTTCTTTGAATTTTGATGGTGCTCTCAATGTTTCCTTAATTCGTGCCTTCGACCACCCCATCTCTTTGAGGATCAATCTGAAGATATTCATCGGTGGAAAATCAAATTTCTTTGAGAGGTCAACTATTGTTGCACCCTCTCTGTAGAGCCTGTAGAGGGCTTTTCCTCTGGCTTGTAATTGACCGTGTGAGTAAACGGTTTTCTGTTGTAACATCGCACTTCTAAGTGATAATGCTTGGTCCAGTGTCATGTCCAAATCATCGACCATTTTCCCAATTTCGGCCACTCTTTCATCCGAGAGCCAACCAAACTCTCCTCTCCTTACCACCTTGTCGGCAAGAATAGATTCAGTTTTGAGTGAAACAGGATTGTTCTCCCATTCAAAACTGAAGTGCCCGGGAGTTGGTGCATCCTCTGGAATCCCTATCGGTAATGGTGATTGTTCGAATCGATTGTTTGCTGCTTCCTTAGCCGATTTATCAAATTCGGAATGCCTTGCAATCAACTCATTTTTTGGCGGACCACCATGCGCTTTAGGCTTCTTTTTCGGTTTCCGTCGGCGGTTGCTACTGCCGCTACCGCCTTTGGCTGCCATAATTGGACGCTAACGCCCACGTTCCATAGATACACCGGTTATTCAATGGATGATAAATCGGCTAAGAACTGCTCAGCTTGGCTTTTCATGAATCCATTAATCTGCTTGGAAAAAACAGCAAGCAGCATCGAAACTTCACAACTAGCATGCACCTCAATGCCGCCGTCTTTCTGGTATAGGAAAGTGATTGAAATCATGAGATTTTTTAGTCCCTTAGCGATTGGTCTTTCATTACGACTCTGTCCTTCTCCAACCAATTCAATTTCGCAGAAGTCATCCCCTTCTCTGATTGAATCGACTAACCATTTTGTTTCAATTAAACTTCCTTTTACCATTTGAAAAACTGCGAGATGATCGCCCTCGTCCATCGATTCAGCTTTTGTAGCAAGCAGATTCTTAGCATTGCTATTCCAATCAGGCCATTTACTTGGGTTCCGGAAAGCTGCAAGTCCTTTTTGGACCTGCTCCGGAGGCATCGATTTCCTAGAAGTGTGAGTGAAAACCCTGCCCATGCCTAACCTGAGTGGAGGCTTAGCATTGATATTTTGGACGAATCCATGATTTGAAGTGTAGGATATTGATGGGAATGTATGCGTCGGGCACTCTCTTTGGGGCTGGTTTCTCTGATGCTGTTGTCGCTAATGTCTTCTGTCGCCGGGGAAGATGAACCTCTAGGATGGGTTAATTCCGCAGGAGGTTTTGATGAAGATTACCTTGCAGGACACGTGGTATTGAGTGATGGAAGCATAGTAGTTGCAGGAGATTTTACCTCAGCAATCATGTTCAATGACACAGGTCTGGGCTCAGGCGGAATTAACGGCGATAAGGATGCCTTCATCGCTACGATGAACGCATCAGGGAATTGGACCGGTGCAATGAATTTCGGCAGTACTGGAGATGACGGAATAAATGCGATTACTCTACACCCATCAGGAGATGTGTTCGTAGTCGGATATTTCTGCTTTGGAACGGCTGGGGACGCGTGTGAAATGAATGTCTCATCATTTACGTTAAACAAAGAGGATGATGACGGCGAAGGGGATGCTTTTGTTGGAAGATTTTCAATCGTTAACGGTAATGCAACACCGATTTGGCTGCGAACGATTTCCAACGCCGCTGATTTGTCAGGATTCGATATTGAAGTGAGCCCTAACGGTGGAGTTACTGCAGGTGTATTTCACAGGGGAAATATTGAGATTGGTGATGATTTTGTTCCCGGCCAAGAAGGCGTAAATCTGGGTATTTTCCATTACGATGCGAATGGTGCAATTCAGTGGACAAATGTCATTTCCAGCAAGGATAGTGTAGAAATGTTCGGAGGAATGTGTTATTCAGACGACGGTTTCTTGCACGTTGCTGGTACGTTCTATGGCTCTCTTGATTACGTAGATGCAGTGCAATCACAAGGTGGTACTGATATCTTCGTAGTTCAGCTATCAGGTGATGGTAATTTCACGTGGACATCTTATGCACACGGCGATGGAGAAGACTGGGCGAATGATTGCGCCGTTGATAGCACTGGTAAAGTACACGTTGTTGGACAAATCGAAGACACCGTCGACTTTGGATTCATCAGTGCTACATCGAATGGTTGGATTGACTTATTCCATGCTACAATCTCCTCTGGAGGGGTTTGGGAAAGTGTAACAAATGCAGGTGGCCAAGGCTGGGAAAGCCTTGACAGATTGATTATTGATGATAGAGATAATCTGATTGTTACAGGTACATACACTTCTCAGTTTACTTTAGGAGTCGACTTGCTAACTGATTACGATTCAAACTGGGAAAAAAGAGACATCCTTGTTGCACAAATCAGTGACCAGGGGCTATGGGACTGGGCAATATCTGCAGGGGGAGACGGCGACGACTCACCACATTCCATAACTTTCAATCTTGATGACTCGCCAATTATTGGAATGCAAATTCAAGGAACAGCAAATATGGGTCCATTTACTGCCACATCTTCAGGATATAGCGACATAGTACTCTGGAATTACGCTAGAGACCAAGATTCTGATGGCCTTACAGACGGACAAGACAACTGTCCAAGGGTTGCGAACCCCGACCAACTTGACACCGACGGAGACCTGTATGGAGATTCTTGCGACGATGACGATGATGGTGACTCGGTAGCGGATGACTGGGATGATTGTAATCCAGGAGAAATGGATTGGACATCTTCTCCTTTCACTGACCATGATGGTGACGGTTGTAGAGACTTAACAGAAGATTTCGATGATGATGAGGATGGAATTTTCGATTACTATGATGTTTGCTCAAAAGGACCTGTTGGTTGGGTTTCAACCTTGGAAAATGACGAGAACCAAGATGGATGCGAAGACGTTGACTCTGATGGAGATGGCTATGTCGACCAGTTAGACAAATGCCCTTCAATAATCGATGACCAAGCGGATTTGGACGGTGACGGCATCGGAGATGCTTGTGAAAATGATACAGATGGAGATGGGATCGACGACCTTGTTGACAATTGTCCGCTAGACGGTTTTGGTTGGGTGAGCGCACACGATATCGACCACGACCAAGATGGTTGTAGAGATGCAGACAGAGATGCAGATGATGACGGAGATAACGTTCTAGACCTTTCTGACCTGTGTCCGACAGGAGAAATCAACTGGAACTCATCTTTCGACCATGATAACGATGGTTGTCACGATGATTATGAAGACACAGACGACGATTCGGATGGCATTGTCGACCCGGAGGACTCTTGTCCCAGAGGCTACGTTGGATTGGCAGGAGTTGGGATGGATGTTGACCAAGATGGCTGCATAGATTCAACGGAAGATGATGATGATGATAACGATGGAATTCTGGATGGAGATGACAAATGCCGTTACACTCCATCAGGATTGGAAGTAGATTCAGAGGGCTGTTCAGGTGTACAACTTGACGATGATGGAGACGGTGTTCACAATCTCAACGACTTGTGTCCAGCAACTCCGCCCGGAGATGTAGTCTCTTCCACGGGATGTACCGTCAAGACTACTGACGAAGGGAAATCGCATGAAGATACTGAAGAGACTTCGCTCCTAATTTGGTTCTTATTTGGCATTGCAGGAGTTTTGGTTGTAATAGCAGCATACGTCACATTTAGGCCTGACCCGCCCAAGCCTAAATCAGTTCCAACGGTCGGTCAAAATTCCTCATCAACTGTAAACGATGGAGGGGGCCAGAGGGATAGCGGCACTGCTTCTTCCGACGTCAACCACTCCGGACTCGATGTCGATGCTGGAGAGTCCGAGATCGCTACAGATGAAGCCTGATGCAGCAGATAGAATAGCTCCTTCGTCTAGGTTTCCACAGATCATGGCCTTCTCTTCATCGGACCATTTGAAAATTTGAGGCAGCATACGCTTCCCCCAGAAGCCCATAATTTCCCCTTTGTTATCGGGGTTGACAAATGGTAATTCTGCTAGAATACTTGCAAATGCTTTGACGTTACCTCCAGATTTAACGTGATTAATAGCAGCTATTGCTAGTTCTCTTTTCCACGGTCTCGAGGTGTGAACTGTTGCATTTTCTGGCTTCCCACCGATGTGCTTGACAGCTACCTTTGCGACCTTTCTTGCCTGTTCTAAAAATGACCTGAGGTAAGTTTCAGCCTCCAAGGCCGATTTTTCGTTTGAGGTTAAATCAGCAGGCTTGGTAAATGTCCTGCCAGCAATGAGGTCATCATTGCCCATAATCTTCCACCAGTCTTCGGCTAGATGGGGTGTTGCAACTGAAATCATGTGGCACCATACATCGAGGATTTTTCTACCGATTTCGGGGTTTTCTCCACCTCTTCGCCTGTACCAATTTAGGTCTTTGACGAGGTCGAAATGGCTGGCATCTACAGCGCCTCTCAGATCGTAACTTTCCATTGCATCTTGCCATTGATTGTATCTTTGTTTCAACCTTGCAATCATCCACACATCGATGCCGCTTGCTTGTCCTTGCCAATTCAATATCGATTCAGGCATGCCATGAAGTTGCACCATTTGGCGATAGTTTGCTTCTAGAGCAGCATCGGACCAATCCATGCCAGCGGTTGGGTTTGCAGCGAATAGGATGAACAATCTGACAGTATCTGCACCATATCTCTCAATCATCTCTTCAGGAGATACAGTGTTTCCTAGGCTCTTGCTCATCTTTGCGCTTCTAATTGCGAGTGTTTCATCACAATGAGGACAATCTTGATCTGAGTAGTCAACGTGAAGGGTAATTCCACAATAGTTACACCAGGGTGCAGACTTGTTTACCATGCCTTGGCACAATAACTCGTTGAAGGGTTCGTCAATATTGTGCAAGCCAATGTCTCGTAGAGCCTTTGTCCAGAACCTTGCATAAATCAAATGCA
>JBMYVD010000068.1:0-5610 GCA_049606035.1 Candidatus Poseidoniaceae archaeon
GTACGTGGTCTCTGGTTACCTGCCACCGAGTACATCCAACGCCATATGCAGATTCTCTTAATGACCTGGGTACACTTCTGAGTGCTTCTTGACCTGCTAACACGATGATTGGCATAGCCATTACACCCATTGTTAACCCGGCGGCCAAGACCGATGGACCTAATCCCCATCCAATTCCACCTTCCTTTACGAAGATTGCTAATCCAAACATACCGAATACAATGGAAGGTACACCTGCTAGGTTGGTAACTAATGCTTGAATTAACTTAGTCATACGATTAGGCTTAGCATACTCTTCTAGATATATTGCAGCACCAACCGAGATAGGGATTGACACTAACATCGCAATTAGCATCACCCATATTGTACCATAGAAAGCAGCTCTAATTCCCGATGCATAGGGGATAAAAATGTCCTGATATCTCTCGGTCAAGAACGGTATATCAATTAGAATCGGGATAAATAATGTTGATGTGAACAATAGCATCTTTGACCACATCATCAAGCCATCACGGCTCGAAATGGAATGCTTTAGCCTCGACGTTTCACTCAATTCTCTTCCGATATTCTTTATTCTTTGAATGCCTTCAACTAGACGATATAGCATAATTCCAGAAACAACCCAGCACAGAGAACCTAGTAAAGCAGATACAAACAACCCATCGCTTAGATAAAATGTCAAGAATCCTAGAAGGTAACCAATCGGACGAATGATTTGTTTTTGAGACGACAACTTATCTACGACTGACAAAATTTGCTCAGTAGGCCATACCATAATCACAAGCAGCCCAATCAAAACAAGATAGCCTGCTAATTCTAGAGGTTGGAAGACTTTGTTGTCATTGTCATCGTAAAGAACGTGTAAATCACCTTCAATTACGAATGTGTTAACCGATGGATAACCAGATTCATCTGCACTTGGTACAGGACCAGAAATCTGCTCGACTGTCGCAATGACATCTAGTGTGGAATACAGATAGAACTTAGTTTTTCGACCAACCTCTATCTTTTCTTGGTCCACACCTTCAGAGGTAATGTAGACATCGGTTTTTACTTGTCTCTGATCGATTACGTCAATCTGTAAATCGTGTGAATGAGAGCCGTTTTCATCATCCCACTCTATTCGAATAACAATTGGGTCTGATGTTAGCTCACCAGTTTCAGGGTCAACATTGGGGAAATCCCATTTGAGTTGATAATCGGTTACTGGAATCCACTCTGTTGCTGCAGTCACTTCTCCTTCTTCTCCACGAATGAATGTAGGCTCAGCGATCTGGTAGACCAATACACCTAGGAAAAGCAAACCGATTAAACCAGCAATTGCAAGTCCGGTAGAACCAGCTTTTTCAGAGATATCGCGAAATTTTCTACTCCTTTTCTGGAGTTTATCGATATCCTTCATCAATAAGCCTCCCTGTATGCGCTTAGCACTCTATTCCCTAGTAAATTGAGGCATAGAGTTATTACGAAAAGATACAATCCAACCGCGAAGATAGTCAGATACCCAATCTCACCAAACGGTAGATCTCCACCAACTCTTTGCGCTATGTAAGCAGTCATTGTCTGGGCAGGAAGGAACATGTTAGAAGTGTATACCGCAACTGTACCAACGGCTAATGTTACGGCCATGGTCTCCCCTACCGCTCTTGAAAGAGCGAGGATTATGCTCGCAATAATTCCAGACAACGACGCTTGAATCATTACCTTGAATGTTGTTTCGATTTTTGTCGCTCCAAGTGCAAGTGAACCTTCTCTTAGTTCGTTTGGTACCGCCCTAAGTGCGTCTTCTGACATCGAGGCAATCAATGGTAAAATCATAACACCGACCACAATTGCACCATTAATCGGATTCAGAACATTGGGTGGTTCATCAATCCAGCCTTCTGCAAAAGCGTATTCTCCAAATTCCACAACAAGTGGACCGATGTAAATGAATGCGAAGAAACCGTATACTACTGAAGGTATTCCTGCAAGGATTTCCAGGGTTGGTTTAACGATTGCAACGAGTCTGGGGTTAGCATATTCTGAAAGGTAAATTGCAGTTCCAACCCCTAGTGGCACAGCAATTAATAGCGCCCCGAATGCAACTTGCAGGGTTGTGAGCAGTAAGCTGTTGACACCAAAAGACATGGTGTCACACAACGACCTTCTATCAGCACATGCGCCTGTAGGGGTCCATTGGTTTTGCAAAAAGAATTCTCCTAAAGCACCGGAGTAATTCATTGTGACTGCATCGAATAGAGCGATGAAAGTGAACAAACAAAATACATTTCTCCAGGAGTTAGTAAAATCGATATTTCCACCGAATTTTCTCTTAAGTTGTAGCGAGGCTAATTTCCTCCACACTACAAATGCAAACAATATGGAGATGTTCAGCAACAAGCCATCTATGAATACGAATTGCAAGAGGGAAATTGCGAGTAATATTCTAACACCAAGCGGTGGAACTGACCATAATGAATCGGGTAATTTCGAAATTAAGCCGTCTTCATCTCTACTAACATGGTCTGCAAAAATCAAGAATATCAAAATTAATGCAGCCATACCAGAACTAGAGACAATCCCACCAAAATTCCATTCGAGGGAAAACCAACCACGATTCTCTGCTATTTGCTCAAAGAATGTAATCGATTCAAACAGAAGAGTCTGGATTATTCCCAGCGTGATTAGAATAACTGAAAGACTTAGTAGGAACAGTATTGCTCCGGACCTGTCTTTTGAAAATCTCTCGAAGATTGAAATCATAATATCAGCCTCAAACTCTCTCTAGCTTGTCGTGCATCAACATGTTTAGCAACGCCTCAGCGAAGTTTACGCTGTAGGCACACAATCTTCTCACAGACTCAGATATTCTAAATTCGGATATTAGTCGTTCCGCAGAGCCACGGCCAGTCCACAACTCTCCTTCAGCAGCCTCAACTTCGTCCCTCAACTTTGCTAAACTAAGCTTTGCTGAGTGGATAAGTGCAACATCTCTTGTGTACATATTGTGAACTATTGTTTTCAATTCTTTAGCCCACAGTGGGACCGCACTTAATGGCATTTCTGATTGATTAATTTTTATTGAGTTTGAGTTTTCCCTAACCAACATAGCAAGCCTAGTTGCGTGGTCTCCCATCCTTTCGAGAACTCTAGCAATGTTAGCGTGTTCCATGGCAGTGAATCGGTCAACAGCTAATTTTTTCTCAACCGATGGCATTTGAAGAGATGCAGCAACCTGTCTTTCAAGGAGCAGTCTTCGTGCATCGATTTGTCTTTCTCTATCCTCTATATCGCTCAATAGTTCAAGATCTTCCCCCGAAATTACATCAAGTGCATCATTAACTAAACTCGCAATGAGTAGGTACATCCTGTTTATAGAAACCTGTAGTTTAAGTTCTGAGGGGTTTAGAATAGAAACGATTCTGATTTCTTTATCGTCGTCGTGTTCAATTTCCATTCCACGAGTATCCCTTAAGAAATCACGAACGTTTGCTCGAGTTTTTCTTGAGATTGAACCACCACAGGTTATTCTAATTACATCAGCACCAGACAAATAGGACCCGATCATCAAATCGATCAAACCTGTTTCATAGGTACAACAATCCAATGTGACGGACTGCTTCAATGCCGGACCTTGTAGTGGTGATAATCGCAAATCACCAGAAGCAAGTTCTTCTAAATTAACAACATCCCCTTTTTTCAAGTCGTTTGATTTTACCCAGTCCTTTGGTAAAGAGACTATAATTGTCGAGCCACCAGTTACCTGGAGTTTTCTGAATTCGCTATCCTGACCAACCATACTCGTCCCTCTATAATTCCGGAGGATTCACCATATTACATACCCCTTGAACATAGTCTAATGTTTTCTATATATTAATATATACAAAAATAGAGTTTCTAATGGGTACCCATATGTCCCTAACCATGGTGCGGAAACCAACAGGAGAGACCTGATATGAGCATGAAGAAGAACGGAATGGCCTGGACGCTTGTCCTTACTCTAATGATTGCCAGCTTAGCTGGCTGTCTCGGTGGAGATGACGATGAAGAGGCCGAAGAGAAAACAATTAACATTGCAGGAAGCAGTACTGTATTCCCTGTTGCAAGCGCCTGGGGCCAAGCCTACAGCGATGCAAACTCAGAATACACAGTTACTGTAGCCGGAGGAGGATCCGGTGCTGGTGCATCCAAGGTGTGCAGCACTGACTCTGATTCGGTACACATTGGTGATATGAGCAGAGACTGGAAGTCATCTGAAGCTGAGGCTGGAGAAGATGGTTTCACTTTCAAGTGTCTAGACTCTGACATCACTGTCACACAACTGATCGTTGCAATCGACGGTCTATCCGTGGTTGTAAAGAAAGGTGGAGCTGCCGACCAGTGTATCACAGAAATGGGAGGTTTGTCAATGGCACAACTCCGCTGGATATTCACTGATTGGTCCGAAGAAGACCTAGCAGCAGATGGTCTTGAGATGGACTCAGTCACGCCAAACAACGATGGAGACGGAGTTCGCGAATGGAGCGACCTAGATTCATCTTGTGCAGATTCTGAAATCAAACTCTGGGGTGCAGACTCCGACTCCGGTACATACGAGTACTTCGGAGAGCAAGTGTTCTGTAAGAGTTGCTTCGCTGACGCAGACCCTGTATCAGAAGGTTTCGACACAGCACGCGGCTACCAGAACTCTGCTGACGACAATCAAATCGTCAACGGAATAACTGGTGACGAATACGCAATCGGATACTTCGGATATGCATACTATGAAGAAAATGCAAACACACTAAGCGTCGCAGCGATCGCAAACGATGATTACAAGGGTGTTCAAGAGGTTGGTGGAGCAGTAACTCCTGAAGAGAGCACTGTTGCAGACGGTTCTTACGCACCACTTTCAAGATACATCTACATGAACGTCAACAACGATGAGTGGGATTTAGTTACCGGCTTCTTCGAGTATGGTTACTCAGCTGAAGGAATGGAACACGTATCTGAAGTCGGATATGTTGCACTACCTGCAAGCATGATTTCAGACATGAAGAGCAGAATCGGCGGAGCAGATTTCGTCAAGGCTGGCGACACCACAAACGAACCTGAAGGAGGAACTATCAACATCGCAGGAAGCAGTACTGTATTCCCTGTTGCAAGCGCATGGGGTCAAGCATTCAGTAACGCAAACTCTGCCTACACAGTAACTGTTGCGGGCGGTGGATCTGGTGCAGGTGCATCTAAGGTATGCAGCACAGACACAGATTCTGTACACATCGGTGATATGAGCCGTGGATGGAAGTCTTCTGAAGCGGATGCAGGAACTGATGGATACACATACAAGTGTCTTGATTCCGATATCACTGTAACTCAACTTATAGTCGCAATTGACGGACTATCTGTAGTTGTGAAGAAGGGCGGCGCTGCTGACCAGTGTATCACAAGCATGGGCGGATTGTCTATGGCGCAACTACGTTGGATTTACTCAGACTGGAGTGAATCAGAATTAGAGGCAGACGGTCTAATTATGTCTTCAGTTACACCTAACAACGACAATGACGGTGTTAGAGAATGGTCTGACCTAAGCGACTCAGGCGCATGTGCTGACACTGAAATCAAGCTATGGGGTGCAGACTCCGACTC
>JBMYVD010000069.1:0-5400 GCA_049606035.1 Candidatus Poseidoniaceae archaeon
ATCCTCGTCTGAACTATCTGAACAATCTTCAGAACCATTATTTTGTAATTCCAATGAAATCTTTTCACCATTGTCGCATACGAAATAATCCTCATTGGATTCGTTTGAACTAGAATCCATAGCAATGTAACCTAAAACCGAAAATAAAACTACGAAAGACAACAAGATTGGAGCAGTTTTACTCATTATCTGTGACTCAGTCCTTTCGTATATAAATGGTCAGAGATAATGCTCAAAGATGAATAATTTATTTTTGCGTATGTCGATTTCTCCCGACTCATTCATTAGTTCCGAGCGTTGCCGGGGGTCTGAGCGGGGGTTGCCGAGTGGTCAAAGGCGCCGGGCTTAAGATCCGGTCACGATGTGTTCGTGAGTTCAAATCTCACCCCCCGCACCAATCAACTCAATGTCCATCCACCGTCTACCGGAATTATCACTCCGGTAATATATTCAGCATCTGCTAGGAACTTCACAGCATCAGCGATGTCCTCTGGTTTCCCCGCACGACCAAGTGGAACTCTCTTGAGAACCTCTTCGAACCTTTCTTTTTCCCAAGCCGCTGCAAGTATTGCTCCAGGAGCTACACCATTGACACGTATTTCAGGTGCCAATTCACCTGCCAAATTGAGCAATAATTGGCGCAAAGCAGCCTTGGTCGCGGTATAGTGAGACAACTCTTCCCAAGATTGGTTTATACTCGTGTCAACGATACCAACTACACATCCATTTTTGCTCTTAAGTTTTGGAACTAAGCCTTGGGTTATGAAGAAAGGTGCATCCAAATGTATTGAGGTGAATCTTCTGAGTTCTTGCGGCGTCACAGTGGCGAAGTCCTCTTGATTATATATTGAGGCATTGTGAACCAGTAGGTCTATTCCTCCCGCTTCCTTGACGAATTCATGGTCATGGATTTCCTCGATAATTTTGAACAAATCCTCATCGTTTGAAAGGTCGCCACTTACAATGGCTCCTTTGCCCTGAGTTATCAGTTGTTTAGCCTGAGTAAGTGACCGGTTACAATGGACAATGACAGCCCATCCATCCTCTAGAAGAGATTTAACGATGGTTGCTCCAATCCTTCGCGCTCCTCCTGTGACTACAGCGACTCGCATAACCTACCCTAGACCAATACCGACTTGAAACCTCGTAAACTCTCATACCGATTCTTTTTGCACCCCATCCCTTCGGGATGTTTAGGAGGAGAGGTAGTGACAGTCCGAAAACTAAGCATGGCAGACACGAGACCACGTCTCCCAGATTGGTTCAGAACCAGTTTGCCAACAGGCGAACTGCAACGCAAATTCAAGGAGACAAAAGCAACTGTGACAGACAATATGCTACACACTGTGTGTCAAGAAGCGCGATGTCCAAACATACACGAATGTTGGGCTGCCAAAGATGCTACTTTCATGGTAGCAGGCCAGGAATGCACTAGAGGGTGCAGATTCTGTGCAGTTGGTTCAATCAAAACTCCACCACCATTAGATGAGAATGAACCTGCAAATCTTGCAGATGCTATTTCAACAATGGGTCTCAATCATGCAGTTATCACCGTAGTAAATAGAGACGATTTACCCGACAGTGGGGCATCTCACTACAGGAAATGCTTGGAAGCAGTCCGTGAAAGAACCCCAGATGTAACACTGGAATTACTTTGTAGCGATCTGGCCGGCGACCATCAAGCACTTCATGACTTATTGAACGGTTTAGAATTAGAAGTATTCGCACATAACGTTGAGTGCGTACCACGATTAGATAGTAAAGTTAGAGACCATCGTGCTACTTTCGAACAGTCTATTGGTATTCTGAAAGAAGCAAAAAGACTACGCCCAGAGATACTAACAAAGTCTTCGATAATGGTTGGATTGGGAGAAACCGATGATGAAATTACTGAGGCTCTTCAACTTCTGAAAGATGCTGGTGTGGACTTGGTAACAATTGGCCAGTATCTCGCTCCAAGTCCAAAGCATCTAGCTGTAGATAGGTTCCCTGAACCGGAGAGGTACGACGAATGGAGCAAGCAAATTGAGGAGATGGGATTCCTAGGATGGGCTTGTGGACCACTCGTGAGGTCATCATACAAGGCAGGAGAACTGCTAGCCAAGGCATCAGCAAGGCTTAGAACCGAAAAGGAGTGAGAGGTATCATGTCGGGGAAAGAAAAGGGGTCAATGGAGACATATACCGTACCAGACGCACCATTCCGCCCCGGCGATGATGCCGATTTCGGCGGCTCATGGAAAGAGCAACCCGGTGACCTATCTAGACCGGACCCTGTTGAGTGTACAGCACCTGAAACTCATGACCATGCGCATGGCCTAATCCGTGTCCTTGGAGACGATGATTCAGCATCAGGAGAATGGAATCCAGAACTAGATGCTGCTGAATTAATCAAGGGCCTAGAGATGATGATGCGCTTGAGAATTTTTGATGATAGAATGATAAAAATGCAAAGAACTGGAAAGTTATCTTTCTACATGCGTTCATTCGGAGAAGAAGCGATTGCAATCGCTCAAACCATGGCCCTAGATGATACCGACTGGATTTTCCCATCTTACAGACAGCCGGGTGCACAGTTTGTCAGAGGCCGAGACATGGTAAGCATGATTTGTCACTGCATTGGGAACACTGAGGATAACATTCGTGGCAGGCAAATGCCGGTTCACTACTCTTGGAAGGAAGGCTACTTCATCTCAATCTCAAGTCCAGTTGGCACTCAGTTTAGCCAAGCAGTAGGAGTCGCTATGGCATCTGCATACAAAGGGGACGACCAAGCAACAATCACATGGTTAGGAGACGGAACCAGTGCACAGGGTGACTTCCACTACGGACTGAACTTCGCATCAGTATTCAAACCGCCAGTTATTCTAAACGTGGTAAACAACCAATGGGCGATTTCAACTCACAAAAATTTAGCAACAGGTGGAGAAAACTTCGCAGCAAGAGGATTGGCTTACGATATTCCATCCCTGCGTGTTGACGGAAACGATTTCCTTGCACTTTACTCTGTTACAAAATGGGCAAGAGAGAGAGCACGTGCAGGAAAAGGTGCAACTTACATCGAAGTTTACACCTACAGAGCAGGTGCACACTCATCATCTGATGACCCTAGCCGTTACCGCCCTGGTGACGAATTCAAGTGCTGGCCTGGCGGAGATCCTGTTGAGCGCTTGAAGAAGCACTTGATCAGTATCGGAGCTTGGTCAGAAGAGAAAGATAACGAACTTCGGGAGAAAATTGATTCTGAAGTAATGGCAGCGTACAAGGAGGCTTGTACATTTGGAGACTTAGCAAATGGTCCATTCCCTCCCGCGTCTACAATATTCACCGAAGTTTACGAAGAAGTTCCTTGGCATGTTCAAGAACAAAGAGAGGAATTGGGGAAGTGAGGTGATTAGATGCCAGAAATGAACATGATAGAATCACTAAACAGCGCTCTAGACAACATGCTAGAGGTCCACGACAATGTTGTAATCTTTGGAGAAGATGTTGGATATTTCGGAGGAGTATTCAGAGTCACTGATGGATTGCAAGCAAAGCATGGTGCCCACCGAGTATTCGATGCTCCACTTGCAGAAGGCGGAATTGCAGCAATCGCATTTGGAATGGGACTGAACGGACTGAGACCGGTTGCAGAAATTCAATTCGCAGACTACATCTTCCCTGCTTACGACCAAATCGTAAACGAAATTGCAAAACTACGCCACAGGTCAGGAGGAGAATTCTCAACTCCTGTCACAATCAGAACACCTGCTGGTGGTGGAATCAAGGGAGGACACCACCACTCACAAAGCCCTGAGTCGCAGTTTACCCACACGCCAGGACTGAAGGTCGTTTACTGCTCGAATCCAAACAATGCGAAGGGCTTGCTAACCAGCGCAATCGAGTGCAATGACCCGGTAATTTTCTTTGAGCCAAAACGCTGTTACAGAGGTCCATTCTATGGCGACCCACACAACGTTCCAACCTGGAAGGGACACGCAAAAGCAGATGTTCCTGAAGGCCACTATGCTATTCCTTTGGAAAAAGCAGATATTGTGATGGAAGGAGACGCTTGCACAGTAATCGCATGGGGAGCAATGGTCCACGTTGCTGAGCAAGGCATCAAGAATTCTGGAATCAATGCAGAACTTATCGACCTTCAAACACTACTTCCATGGGATAGAGACACAGTAGTTAATTCAGTAAAGAAAACAGGCCGCTGTGTAATCGTTCACGAAGCACCGAAGACAAGTGGGTTTGGAGCTGAGATGAGCGCTTCGATTCAAGAGCGCTGTTTCTGGCACCTAGAAGCACCAATTATCAGAGTCACAGGCTGGGATACGCCGTTCCCTCACACAACCGAGTGGGACTACCTACCTAGCCCAGAGAGAATTGCGGAAGCTATCAAGAAAACACAGGAGGCATAAACATGGGAATATTTGCATTCAAACTGCCAGATATTGGAGAAGGAGTCGTAGAAGGAGAAGTCGTCGAATGGATGGTCGCCGTTGGTGATACCGTCAAGGAAGACGATCCGATTCTATCGGTCATGACCGACAAAGCAACTGTAGAAATTCCATCCCCAACCGACGGTGTCGTCAAGTCCCTAGTAGGTGAACCAGGAACAATTCTTGCAGTAGGTCAAGTTTGTATCGAATTCGAAACCGACGGCGAAGGAACTCCTGTAGAAGAAGCACCTGCACCAGTAGAGGAAGTCGTTGAAGAAGCGCCTGCACCTGAGCCAGAACCCGTCAAGGAAGAGGCTGCACCAGTAGCCCCTACTGCCGCACCAGCCCCAGCACCAACTCCAGTTGTTGTTGCAGCACCGGGAGCAAGACCACTAGCATCACCAGCAGTACGTCAGCGTGCCCGCGAAAGCGGAATAGATTTGACAACTGTTGCAGGAAGCGGACCTGCTGGAAGAATCACTCACGGAGATTTGGATTCATGGAAGGAAGCTGGAAGTCCAGTTGCAGCAGCAGGACCTTCAAGAGCAGCAAGAACTGGTACCACAGAAGTTCCAGTTATTGGCTTGCGAAGAAAGATTTCAGAGAGCATGACTGCATCATACACAACAATCCCTCACTTTTCTTACTTTGAGGAAGTTGACATTACTCACTTGGATGAACTAAGAGTTCACCTGAACTCTACACGTACAGATGGCCAACCTAAGTTGACATATTTGCCGTTCATCATGCAAGCACTGGTCAAGGCGCTGGGAGAAAACCCGGTCTGTAACGCTCTTTTCGATGATGAGAAGGGCGTTGTCACAAGACATGATGCAGTCCACCTAGGAATTGCAACTCAAACCGACAGAGGACTATACGTTCCTGTAGTCAAGCACGTGGAAGCACAGGACATTTGGCAATCCGCCTCAGAGATGCAGAGAGTCAGTCAAGCAGCTAGGGACGGCACTGCA
>JBMYVD010000070.1:0-5346 GCA_049606035.1 Candidatus Poseidoniaceae archaeon
CCAAGTCATGGAAGTACCAGCCAATAACCAGGACAGGAACAAAAGAAGGAAGAATCACCATCGCCGCAAGAAACCGGAACCAGAGCCTGAACCAGAAGCAGAATTGGATTATTCGAGTATGAAGAAGGCTGAGTTAGTCGAATTATGTGTGGAGAAGGGTTTAGCAAAAAGTGGAACCAAAGATGTTCTAATCGAGAGACTTTCCTCCTTCAAAGAGGCAACGCTCCCTCTTCCAGATGCAGACTATGTCATGGAAATTATGACCAATCTACAAGGTTGCACTCTCGCCCAAAGGACTCCAGAAAGAGTTGCACACAGGCGTGCTGACAAAATTCGAAAGAGAAAGGTACTCGAAACTTCCAATCCATCGATTGAGGTTGACAAGGAAGGAAATATGGTCGCAGAATTCAGCTTACGCTGTGAATCTGGAACTTACGTCAAAGAAACAGTACACGGTGACAGCGGAAGAACTCAACCTTCAATCGCTTCTCTGATCAAGGCGAAATGTACTGTTGAATGGCTTGATGTCGCCGACATTCACGCAGATTAAGCGCGTCGCGGTGCTTATATGGGTCGGGCAGGTCGGCAGGTTGCTTCGAATGGTCTTATGACACGAGAAGCAGGAGTGCGATTACCATGAAGAGATCCAAAGGCCAACGCCAAGGAACCCGATCAATCCTACGCCGTGGACGTCATCAGAGAGGACGTGTCAACATCAGCAGAATCATGCACGATTACGCTGAGGGCGACCGTGTTGCTATCGTCTTGGACGGTGGACAACAGATGGGAATGCCACACCGCAGATTCCAAGGTAGAACTGGATTCATTCAGGGACGCCAAGGCAAGGCTTGGGTAGTTTCAGTCAAGGACGGAAACATGCAAAAGACCGTTGTCGCACGCCCAGAGCACCTAAGACCACTGGAGTGATTTAGATGGATGATGAAGGTACATTCACCGATTATGCATCGGTCAGAGACATGCTTCTAGACGCTCAAAACCGCCGTGGTTTCCTGACCTACGAGCAAAAAGCAGCTTTGCAGCACGCAGAATGGGCTGCAAGTGGCAACCGAAACGGGTACTCCACTGACCCAAAGGTCTTCAACGACATTTTCAACGCAATAATGGACATTGAGTTATTCCAAAAGTACCCAGATCTGGCAGCTAAGTTGGCTGAACTCATGCCAATGCACGAAGATGATGTAAGAGCAGTAATCGCTAGCCGTCGTATCTCAATCGATGGCGGAGACGTAAGCGCTGTTCTAGACATCGTCCGCCAGCACGTCGGCGTAGAGTGAACAATACCGAAAACCGGTGATCAATATGCGTAACGACAATCGCGGTGGTAACCGCAGAAACAATCGTGACAGGCCTGACCCTCTTCTGACTGTAGAATGGTGTAGAGTAATCGACCACCCAGAATCAGATGCAGCAATCGTAGTTGTCACGGAACCAGCACTTCACGTGATCAGACTTCGCCCAAAGCCAGGCGCAGCCCTGCAGATGGTCGGTGCAAGAATCTACATGGGAATAGACCACTCCAAGAGAGAAGTCGTACAAGACGTACTCGGATTTGCAAGAATTAGAGATTTATCTAACGCTGCAAATCAAGAAATGCCAATAGTGATTCAACAAATCATTGAGGATTCTCCTGAAGTTTTCATCCAGCAATTCTTCAACAGAGCTGGCAATCTTTCACTAAAGATGCACGCATTCGAGTTACTTCCTGGTGTTGGGAACAAGAAAGCTATGGAAATGGTATCCAGTCGTGGCCGAGTTGGTTGGGACAGTTTTGCTCAATTAAATGAGGACTGCAACATAAATGCTGCAGAACTTCTTGCTAGAAGATTCGTCTCAGAAATCGAAGACCGTGGGCTACAACCACGTCTTCTTGACTTACTATTGCGTCAAGGTGAGTGAATCTAATGGGCCAAGGAGCCCGTGCTCTCATCGACCGTTTGAGAATGCGTCAAGACAATGTCAAGGCATTAGGTCAACACTTTCTCAATAACGAAGAAGTTCTTGATGAGACAATGACATTAGCAGAAATCTCAGAGGATGACCACGTTATCGAGATTGGTCCGGGGCCTGGTGTCCTAACCGAGAGATTGCTTGAAACGGGTTGTAAGTTAACAGCAATCGAAATCGATTCAGGTGCCTGCGAATTCTTGAGAGATAATTTCCCGGAATTAGACCTCATTGAAGGTGATGCACTAACAGAAAAATGGCCAATGGCGAATAAGGTAATTGCAAATATACCCTACCAAATTTCATCTCCTCTAATCGATGTAATAACCAGAACTCAATCGATTGACTACGTTGTCATTCTAGTTCAAGAGGAATTTGCGGAAAGACTGGTTGTTGAGTGGGAAAGCGACAGAGGCAGCCTTGGAATGTGTACTATGCTAGATTGGGATTGTACCCTTGAGATGAGAGTTGGACCTCACTGTTTCACTCCTTCACCTCAAGTCCACTCCAGATTGGTAACTATGACTAGAATAGAATCTCCAAAGAATTCCAAACTTGCAAAATTACTGATTCGGCAAGCATTTGCTCAAAGGCGCAAAAAACTCCGAAATACCCTGTCAAAGACTCCAAAAAGAATCTCTAGAGTTGCAGGATGGCACGCAAAAGCATATCGCGATGCAATGCAGCACATCGAATGCGATTTTATTGACGAGCGTCCAGAGGACTTGGAAATAGAAGATTGGTTAGAACTTGCTCAACTTTTGGAGGATGCTCGTGAGGCGATGGATTGACATCTAACCGCCCGCTCGGCTCGTTGCGTCGGAGGGGTGCACATGGCAAAGAAGGACACATATCTGGCTTTACTTCGTCGAGGAATTGACGAAACTACAGCAATGCAATTAGCCGATGCTGGAATCAAAATTGGAGATCTGAAAAAGATCGACAAAACCCAACTGGTTGAAAACTATGGATTGAAACCAGACATCGCTGAAGGTGTACTCGAAATCATCTCTGCAGGACCTCAGTCTCACGGAAAGGAGAGGTTCCTATCCAAGGTTCTTGCACCGGAGCGTAAGCCAGAAAGCAAGATTGAGGAATTGAAATTCAAGCGACAGCAGAAGGACGTTCTCTCTGAACTTGCAGAACAAAAAGAGCGCCTAAAACTAGCAAAGGTCGAAGCTTTCCGTGCAAAGAAGTTGGTAATGAACCGACTTGGTAAGACCGTAGAGTTGATTGTAAAACTCGAAAACAACCTGCACGATGAAGGTAAAGATGACCAGAAGGTCAAGATTCGTGACCAATTAGAAACACGTGGACTAGAGGCAGCACGTGACCACGAAATGTTAGAACTTGAGGGAACACCTCAAGATATTGTAGACTTCAGAAGAAAGATCGTTCCAACACTAATTCTCCACGCATGTCCAGAGTGTGGCGAAGATATGGACCCAAGAACTAGCAGAAACCCAGATGACCCAGAAAACTGGTCATTCATCTGCTGGGAATGTGAAACCCCATTCGCTCCTGGATTGGCATTAGCTGTTGACAAGATTATGGAAAACGGTGGCAGAGTTGTCATTGACCCAGACGCACGTCCAAGAAACCCAGTCCCTCCTAAGCCAGCATCACAAGACTTTGCTACAATCAACCAATTAGTACAGGATGAATTGAAGCAGACTGGTGCAGATGCAGACACAATGGCACAAGCAGCAGAGCAATCCGCCCTAACCAGTGGATTGATGAGCATCGATGATTGGATCGACCAGACACTAGCAGCCAAGGGATACATACAGGCTCAGGAAGACCGTGAAGACTTCATCCTGCGAACTGGTGCAGGTGCAACCAAGTTCAACAAGTGGATGAAGAAAGCTGGACTTTACTTCAACAAGCAAACAGGCCGCTGGTCTCGCTGGGAAGACCGCTGAGGTGTTTGGATGGGCCTCATTCGCTTCCTTCGTGGTGCGAAGTTGCTAGGTCAAACTAAGGAAATACCAGGCAAGTCTCTTGTCGAGCATGCCTATGCTGCAAATGTGGACATTCCCACAAATTGCACAAGCGGTAACTGTGGCTCCTGCATGGTTACGCTTCTATCAGGAAAGGTCAGCCTTCCTGACCCGCTAACCCCCGGGCTGGATGATGAAATCGTCGAGGATGGTGCAAGACTTGGCTGCATCGGGATTCCAACTGGTGATGTCGACATCGATATCTTGCCACCAATCTGATGTGATACAATGGACATTCCAATCTGGGTCTGGGTCATCAACATCATCGGCGTTGTAACCATAGTTTGGTTCCTGTCGTGGCGGCTCAAATCCAAACTTGCTGAGGTTGAAGACCGCCACGTAATGAGTGGGATTCGCCACAGAAAACGCCTCGACGAATCCAAATAAGCATACAAAATAGAACTGAATATCAAAAGCGAAGGAATAATTTATTTCATTTTGGGCTTTAGTAGTTCTATGCGTAAAATAACGGCGTTTGCTATACTATTTTTGTTGATTCTACCACTATCGGGTTGCCTTGATGAGCAGAATAGAGATGATGACGATCCGAATTTTGTGGAAGGCTCAGGTGCGATGGCCACTGCAGATGCAGAAGACCATACGGACGATGTATCAACAAACACTAATGACAATCTTATGAATTTAGAAGTAACTAGATTAGAGAATATAGAATTGAAATGGTCAGATCTGACTATTACTTTAGATGACGATGGAGATGGAACCAATCAAATCACTTGTTCAAATCCAGGCCAATCATCAACTTCAGATTGTATGGTAACTGAGATTTTGGGTAATGGAGATGGCTTTTTCGACGTTGGTGAAAAGGTAACAATTTCAGAAAACGGAGTTGATATATGCTCTTCAAATCCATGTCTGAAGTATGTTAAAATCTTCGAAGGTACAGCGCGCTCTAATTTGAATAATAATCAACCAGTTACTGACAATCAGGTATTCATGGAATAAGTTCCCACCAAGATGCTGGATAGAGAAACCAATTGTATCTTTTCAAAGGGTACCCTTTGTATTGGGTTATTCTTCTTCGGTTTGAGGATTGAGTTTGAATCCTTGATGCATGATTCCTAGCGCAGCGGTGGTAATGACCATTGAAGCGATTAGAGATAGTACAATCATGATTGCGGAGAATAATCCGAATGTGTTGAACAATCCCATCGAAGAGGTTGCAATGATTGCGAATCCTGCAACATCAGAAATTGCAGAACCAACCAGAGCAAGTGCACACGCTCCACCTACGCCATGTAGTGCTTGGCGATGGTTCGCGCCCTTCTCTTTCTCTTCTCGATACCGTTCAGTAACGTGAATACAGTAGTCGATTCCCACGCCCAATGATATCGTTGCTATCGTAACGGTGACAATATTCAGA
>JBMYVD010000071.1:0-5305 GCA_049606035.1 Candidatus Poseidoniaceae archaeon
AAATGTCTTGCCTTGCCCTTTCTCTAAACGTTCTTTCAGCATCATCAGGATTCAATGGAACGAACATTTCAGTTGTAGGGAATTCAGTCGTAGTTTGGCAGCAGGCACAATTGAGGGTCTCAGGAGAGATGTTTCTTGTTGCAATAATACTAGGGAAAAGACTGGCAAAATCTAACTCGATGACATCGGAATACACTCCAGGTTTGCTATCTAAATACAAACCACCACGGTCGGTTGCAAGAAGTTCCCAAGCAGTCTTTGTATCTTCAGCACGATTCTTTTTCCAAGGAACTAGGACTCCGTCTTCCATTGCAATTCTCATTTGAATCGCGCTAATTACCGAACCGGGAGATAGGCGCGAGATGTCTTGGGGCGACTGTCTCGAATGCCGACTCAGTTCGAATAATCCTAGGATTCCACCCTCTCGTACAATGAAGCTAGCATTGAGGTCGATATGCAATCTCCCATTCAAAGGGAAATATGCATCTTTGCGAATAACCTGGCCATATGAGTGGACAACCCTTGACATCGACCTTGGTTTCAATTCACTTTCAGCCCTGCTCAAATTAAGGTCAAAATCAACTCTCTTAGCCAACTTATCCAACGCTGCTAAATGTAGAGCATCACCACCTTTTGTAATGATTATATCCGGATTTAAACTGTTGATACAGTCTTGAAACTCTGCTAGGAATTCATTTCCACAATGCTTTCTCTGTATTACAACATCAAGTTTTTTTTCGGGTAGAAAACCATTCCACTGAAAGACTTCAATTCTTTTTAGATAGGATTTGAGGGTATCAAATCCGTTGTTGGAATGGTATTCAAAATTCAACTCAATAACTTTCATTTTGGGCCAAGTATCATTTTCATTCAATAGTGAAAATGAATCACCATTCCACTCTACGAACTGAAATGGAGAGATGCCAAATTCAATGAAAAATCGCTGTGCTAGATGAGCATCTACTGAGAACAGCGAGTATCTGTGATGGTCGCCACGCGCCTCGATGTGTTGCGATATTTTTCTGATTTTACGACTGTCTAGCACATCTATTTCCAGAACATTGTGCATCTCGAATTCATCTAGAGATAACCGCCTTTTTACCATTCTAATCGAGCCAACAGAGAACTTTTCTCTTATCTCTGGTAACTCTAACCATTGGGGCAGATTACTCAATAGCCGGCTTTCTGCATGAACGTGTATGTGTGCACACCAAGGTATGCTAATTCTGTTGACATTTCCTTGCACATCGATAATCCAGACATCCATTTGACGCCCTGTAGCACCTAACTGTGCATCGATTACCCAACCGCGCACGCAATCACTTCTCACTTTGCAGTTCTTTGATCATACTTTCTAATTCAGCGATTTTTTTGTAGGATTCTAAAATCATCGAGATTAGCATTGGCTTCCATACATCAATCGATGGAAGCATTCCACCAGCAGCCCTGCGATTCCGCACCCCGTTCATCAATTCGTCCAGTGCCTTGCGATCGGATGAAGTCAAGGCTCTCCGAAATGCGTTAAGCGCTGTCAACTCACTCTCAACTCTGTTTCTCCAAGTCGGTACAGTTCTGCCCATTAATCGAAATGCTACGATTCAGCGCAGTATCTTTCGCAAGAGAGACTGTTGCTGAAAGTGAAATTGAAACTGCTTTCACAACAATACGAAGGTTTGATAATCTTCTAAGTCTAATTATAACATGAGAATAATGGTAATGACAGCCCCACTTATTCATGAGCTACTAAGAAAGAAAAGATGTGTTAAGGGAGAATGCAGACCAAAGAGAACCAGTTACCTATGGGCAAAAATGGTCAGATCTGAACAAGAAGACAACACTCCTTTGATTGAAGGCTGAATCAATAAAATTGGTATCTGAGTTTAGGAACGTTGTACAGTACCATATTTCCTGCAATAAAGACACCTGAAATGACTAGTAACTGCACGTCAAGGAACCATAATCCAAGGATGAATACAACGCCAGCCATTGCGGTAACTACGATTAATGCCGTGAGATTACGCCTTGCTACGTTGACACCGAAGAAAATCCCGGTTCCACCGAAGGCCATGGCAATAAGGGACGATATTATGATGAAGGCACCGAATCCAGTTCCAGTCCCTAAATCACTTTCAAGAGAACTGAGGGTCATTCCAATGTACATGGTGTAAATCGCGCCGACTATGATCCATCCCATCCATATGCAGAATGCAACTCCAGCGATTACAGGCACCATTGGCATGTCATCAAATTCTTCAGAACCATAGGATGATATTTCGATTGATTTCGGCCTTGCTTTTGGTTTAACATTCCATTCAAATTCTCCTTCACAATAAGGACATTCGAAATCCCCAGAAGCATCGTCTTCAAGTTCGATTTCTTCTTCACAATGCGGACATAGAATCTCTACCATGAAGGGAGGTTTTGAACATACAACAAATAACTTGTCCCGGCAAAACCGAACGAGTAGTAGACTCAAAGTTCGTTAGGAACTGGAGTTTGGTCCATGTGCAGGAATGCATAGACGGCCCACCATGTTACAATATCCCACGAGTGAACCAGGTTGTTAATTCCAGTAGAGTCGTCGGTTTCCATGTAATCTATCATGGTATCAATAGTGTCACAGTCTCGATGGTAGCACGGATACCCATCGACTAGTCCATTCCACCCTAGTGTAGCAACACCGATGTTTTGGAAGGATTGATGGTCGCTTCTTGCGGTAGGAGATTCGTAAATTGCAACCGTGTCTTCGTAGATATCTCCCCACAACGGACTTTCTCCTCCTTCTTGCCAAGCCTCTCTACCGCGTTCAATCTCATAACCGAGATCGAGTGCGTCTGCACCTATCCACTCTGCAAGATAGTACATTCCTGGTTGGTCAATTTCTTCATCAGTTCCATCTGGTCCTAGGTAGACCGATAATGCGTAGTCTCCGGGATAATTTACTCCTGCCATGTCAAGATTCAGGTAATTGCTAACTGTAACTCCGTCAGGAATGTCACCAGCAAAGGACCTAGATCCCCACAGGCCTTCTTCTTCTGATGACCATAAGCAGAATACCATTGTTCGTCTTGCATCGAATTCTGCTAGCACACTAGCGGTTGAGAGAACCATGCTTGAACCAGCAGCATTGTCGTATGCACCGTGTCTGGTACCATATCCAGGTACACCAACTTCAGCACCAGGAGTGTAAGCTACTGGCGGCGCAATGTCGAAGTGTGCGCCGAAGATTAACCACTCATCCGGATAAACGGAACCATCTTTGTATCCACAAATATTGACCGACCAAGCAGTATTGGATTGGAATCTATGTACTTCAACTCTGTCAAGGCCATAACCTAACATTACACCTTCGAAGTATGTGACAGCGTGTTCATATGACGGGTTTGCGTTTCCAACCCACCTGTCTAGATACCCAACTGCGCCATCAGGGCCGCAAGTAGCACAAGGGGTATCGTCGGTGATGAATTCGACCCATTCATAGACATCGCGTCCGTTGACCCATCCATCGCTAGCGCCTACACCATCTGCTTCGGTTAAGTCCGCTCTTTGACTTCTAATCGTATCAAGTAATTTTACAACGACGTCGCCACCACTATCATTTCCTGAAACAATCCAATCCCATTCACCGCCTTCGTCTTGGTTTGGTGTAGCCATAATCGATGCCGAATTCTCCGTAGCACCATTTGCCCAGGCAGACCATGATACGTCCGGGGCTCTTATCGGCCACTCATCTCTTCCATAATCTCCTATCAAGAGAACAATCTTCGAATTTCTTGGAGGGAATAGGGCGTTTAGTGAGACAGAATCTCCGGCTTTCAAATCGAAGACTGTACCATTCTGTGCTCGCATGGAACCAGGGTCTTGCAAAAAGTAGGGGAAAAATACACTCAAATCATCACTCGCTGTGAGAGTAACTGTAACCCATTCCCCAGCAGGAATGATTGAAGGAGAAACCTTCAGACTATCTTCGGATATGGATTCTGCAACGTTATCTTCACCGAAGCAACCTGAGAGCGATGCTAGTGACATTACCATGACCATCATCAAAGCACGCGCTGCGTCCATGTATCGCCCGACAAGCATCATATTGTTGAATGATATGGTGAAAATCTCATTTCCGGTGTACGGAACGTACTTTCCACATTTAGGATAAGGTTATACACACCCCAACGGCCGGATTACATCATGGCAACCGTCCGTTTGGACCAAAAGTCAAGGGCTTTGGTTAGGGCAGTTCCCGACTCATACCCGCAGGCATTGGCCAAATTCTTCGGTACTGGGCCAACTAGTATTGAGTTGGCAAAACAGCACCACGCAGGCTATGTTGAGGCCCTCGAATCGAATGGAGTCCATGTTACAGTTTTGGACGCAGACCACAATCATCCAGACTGCATTTTCGTCGAAGACCAAGCGGTTGTAATCGACGGTCACGTTCTGTTACCCGTGCCCGGCCACGAATCTCGAAGAGGTGAGCAACCACCTATTGCAGACTTCCTTTGCGATGAACTCCAAGGGCATCAAGTTTGCAGAATGGAGTACCCTGCACTAATGGATGGCGGAGATATCCTAAGGTTAGGCGATCTCTTCTTTGTAGGTAGATCTACACGTACTAACGATGCAGGTATTCAGGAATTGAAAGACCTACTAGATCATCTAGGTCACAAATTGAGAGTTGTTGATATTCCTTCACACGCATTGCACTTGACCAGTGTAAGTTCAACTCCTTCAGACAATATTATCTTGGCTCCAGAAGGTTATCTATCTCCAGAATCATTCGGTGAAATGCCCGAAGGGTGTGAAGTAATCATGATGCCAGAAGAAGAGGTCTATGGTTGCAACACCATCGGCCTGCCTGGCAACAAAGTGCTAATTGCTGATGGTTATCCAACTGTGAAGAAAACCCTCGAGGACAGAGGGTTCGAGTGTGTTGTAATCGATATGGGAGAAATTAGAGCAGCCGACGGTTCACTTACTTGCTGCTCAATCTTCTACTGAATTACACCACGCGTTTTGATATACGCGGGCTGGGTGGCGAAGTTGCTGCAGGGGTTGCCAAGCTTGGTCAACGGCGCTGGGATGAGGTCCCAGTCTCTATGAGTTCGCAGGTTCAAATCCTGCCCTCTGCACCACTCTTTGTTCAGTTCGTAGGTTCAAATTCTACCAACTCAAAACTCTACAAACACAACACTGAACAAATTAGACAAATTTGACCAATTGGCAAAAAATCGTTCTTACATTTTTTGAACTTGAATAATTAAAAAACATAACAATTCGGAGTTACATGGACAACTTCGAGTACCTCACC
>JBMYVD010000072.1:0-5195 GCA_049606035.1 Candidatus Poseidoniaceae archaeon
AGCATGTAGATTGGCTGGCCGAGCATTACAGCTTCTGCCTCAATTCCACCTACACCCCATCCTAAGACACCGAGTCCGTTGATCATAGTGGTGTGAGAATCGGTTCCAACCAGTGAATCAGGAAGCCAGACGCCGTTTTCTTGACGTGCAACTGTAGCAATCCATTCTAGGTTAACCTGGTGGACGATTCCTCTTGAAGGAGGAACTGCTCTGAAGTTTTCAAGGGATTGTTGACCCCACTTTAGGAAAGTGTATCTTTCCATATTTCTGTGGTACTCGATATCTAGGTTTAGGTCTAGAGCCTCAGGATTTGCTCCTGAGATATCAACCTGAACAGAGTGGTCGATAACAAGGTCGACTGGGACCTGCGGATTCACTTTCTCAGGGTCTCCGCCCATCTCTACCATGGCGTCTCTTAGCGCTGCTAAATCGACAACCGCAGGTACGCCTGTGAAATCTTGAAGAATTACTCTTGAAGGACGGAACGGGATTTCTCCTCTCTCGCCATTTGCGCTCCAAGATGCGATATTCCTGACATCTTGTTCTGTAATTAGGAAACCGTCGCAGTTTCTGAGTGCTCCTTCCAAAAGTACACGAATTGAGTATGGAAGGCTCGAGGTGTCAAGCCCCGATGCATCGATTGAATCAAGTGCGTGATAGTGTCCACCCAGTGGGAAATCTTTCTTCGATGAGAAGGGGTCTGTCTCGCTCATGATAAGGCTGCGATACAGCCAATCATATCAACATGCCTTTTGCGGGCTTAATCACCAAAATTGGTACCAAGGTGTGCTGTCCTTGATTCCATCATCTGTGATTGTAACTGAAACGATTGTTACGTCGTTGACTGGCTTGTCATTTTGTCCAGTTGGAACTTCTGCAATTGCATCGACGTGTTCCTGGCCATCAGTAACAGTACCGTAAACGGTGTGACAAGATGCCGATGCACAATTCTTGTTTGAGACTTCTCGACAGCCACCTGTTCCATCGGATTCTTGATCCCCGTCCAACCAACAAGGCTCAGAACCGGTTGGGACGATGTAAAACTGTGAACCATCAGTGTTCAGTCCTGCGTGAGCTGCAGCGAGAGAACCTGTGCTGTGACGCAAACCATTCGTGTGCTCACTTGGTAGTGACCATTGATTCTGGGCACAGGTATCCTCTGTGTAAGCGACACCTTCGCTATTTGTCTGCTTACCATTGCAATATCCGTACCACTTTGCAGTGTAACCGCCGCCGCCATTGTTCAACTCAAAGTCTCCTCCTTGAATCATAAATGGGTCGTGCGCAGCTGTACTAGGATTATCTCCTATCACTCTATGGAAAATTACGTTGTTGTACTTACCAGACTCCGCTAATAGAATGAAATTCTCAACATGTAGTGGGGCTTCTGCTCTGTGTAGTGCAATTGTTATTTGTTCATCGTGGAAAACGCCATCGCTATCGGTCCACGTGACCCTCATTACTGCCTCTCCATCTTCGTACTCGTCAGTAGACTTCAGAAGTTGGAATGCTGCTAGCACCAATAGAAGAGATGCAACTACCGCGAATAGTCCGGCAGGAGTTGGAGTGCCATCGTTGATCAGCCTAGGAATCACTGTTTGTGAGATTCTCTTGTCCTGCATTTCATTTAGCAGCTGGTTGTATTGGGCGTTTGCCTGCTTATCTCGCGGGTTTACTTTGACGGAGTCTCGTAGTAAACCAGCAGCTTTTCTGTAGTCTGCTGCGGAATCGGTTTTCTGCGCTTTCAAGTGCATTGCTTTACCAGCAAGTCTTAGCGTAGTTGCCTCTTTGCCATCAGCATCTGCTTGTCTAAGCAGTGAAAGAGCTTCCTCATACTTACCCTTGTCAAGGAGTTTCTCTGCTTCCTTCCAAGTGCTAGCGATATCCTCATCGGCCATGATTGCCCGAAACCCGAATTGGTTTTGAGGACTACCCTAAACAAATCCGAATTTTGCCGCCAACACATTCAAAGGTCGTGGGCCAACGCAGGGGGGCAATGGAAAACCCCCCATAGGGGGGACTTCACAGGGGACAACCCGAAATGGACAGAATTGTAAACGATTTTACCATCAACATCGCAACGGCAAATGGTACTGGTTCTCAGTCCGCAAACCTCATTCTCCTACAGACATTGTTCGACATGGGAATTCCGGTAAGTGGGAAGAATTTGTTCCCATCAAACATCTCAGGATTACCGACATGGTACATCGTTAGACTATCTGAAAAAGGCTACCAAGCACCCGGTGACAGAACTCACATTCAGGTTCTTGTCAACCCTGCGACTTGGGAAGAAGACCTTGCATCTGTAGAGCCTGGTACAGTAGTTATCTGGAATACTGATTCAAAGATGCCAATGGAAAGAGAAGACGTAATTTCCTATCCAGTTCCAATGACAAAAATCGCTCGTGGACTAAACCCAAAGTTGGCAAGAATGATTGCAAACGTGGTTTATGTCGGTGTGCTAGCAGAACTTCTTGGAATGGACCAAGAGGTTCTAGAAGCGGCGATTGCAAAACAATTCGGTGGCAAAGCAAAGGCAATCGAATTGAATGCTGAAGCAGCAAGACTTGGAAGAGCATACTGCTCAGAAGAGTTGACAAAGAGCGACGCATACGCTGTGGAAGCACGTGAAGTAGAAGACGGAGGTTTCTTCATCGAAGGAAACGAAGCTGTTGCGCTTGGTTCTATTTTTGGTGGTGTACAGATGCTTTCTTGGTATCCAATTACCCCATCATCTAGCCTTGCAGAGGGAATTATTGCATGGCTACCTCAACTGAGAACTCACGAGGGTAAGGCTACCTATGCGGTTCTACAAGCAGAAGACGAACTTGCTGCTGCTGGTATGGTAATCGGTGCAGGCTGGGCAGGTGCTCGTGGAATGACCGCAACATCCGGACCAGGTATCTCGCTGATGCAGGAATTCATTGGACTATCTTACTTCGCAGAGGTCCCTTCTGTATTCTGGGACGTCAACCGTGTTGGACCTTCAACCGGTCTGCCAACAAGAACTCAGCAGGGCGACCTAACCATGCTTTACGAAGGAAGCCATGGTGATACACAACACATCGTATTCATTCCGGGAACCGTCGAGGAGTGTTTCGAATTTGGATGGAGAATTTTCGATGCTGCTGAAAGATATCAAACACCAGTCTTCGGATTCTCTGACCTTGACTTGGGAATGAACAAGTGGGCAATGCGTGACTTTGAGTACCCAACAGAGGCTATGGATAGAGGAAAAGTTGTGCTGACAAAGGAACAGATGGATTCAATCGAGAATTACGGCCGCTACCGCGATGTCGATGGTGATGGAATTCCTTACAGAACGCTACCGGGATCTGGCCTAGACCCAATCCTGTATCGTGGAACTGGCCACGATGAAGACGGAACTTATTCTGAGAAGCCTGATGTTTACTACAAGCTCATGGGCCGCTTGAAGAGAAAGATTGACGGCGCAAGGGACTATCTTCCTGCACCTATTGTCCGTGAAGAAGATGAGCAGGATATCGGTGTGATATTCTATGGTTCAATGGAGAATACAATCGAAGAAATCGATGACATACTTGAGGAAATATCTGGCAAGAAAGTCAGCACTCTGAGGGTCAGAGCACTTCCATTGCACAGTGAAGTCGAAGCGTTTGTTGAGAAACACAACAAGGTAATCGTCCTCGAAATCAACCGTGATGCGCAATTATACGGCATCATGCGAAAGGAGTATCCAAATCACCTTCTAAACAAGATGCACAGCGTTGCATACAGTGACGGAATGCCGCCACGTGCACGCTTGTATGCTGAGAGAATAATGGATGTATTGAACGAGGTGGGCGCATGAGTGATAAGCCAGTTAGAGCGGTTAAGTTGAACGTTATCAATGAGCCAAAGGATTCCTACACCGGAGGAAAATCTTCCCTATGTCCTGGTTGTGGACACGACCAAATCTCTAGCGTCATTGTAAACGCTGCATGGGAAAATGGAATTGAGCCGCACAGAATCGCAAAGATGAGTGGTATTGGATGTTCATCCAAAACACCAGCATACTACCTCGGCCAATCACACGGATTCAACACCGTTCACGGTAGAATGCCCTCTGTAACCACAGGAGCAAACGTTGTCAACAACGACCTAACTTACCTAGGTGTTTCAGGAGACGGAGACTCCGCTTCCATTGGAATTGGACAATTGATTCACGCAATTAGAAGGAATGTCAACATGGTCTACATCGTAGAAAACAACGGTGTATACGGACTAACAAAAGGGCAATACTCTGCAACAGCAGATGTCGGTTCAAAGAAGAAGAAGGGTGCAGTTAACGAAACTCAGCCAATTGATTTGTGTGCAATGGCAATCAACCTAGGTTGCTCATTCGTAGCACGCTCATTCAGTGGTTCAAAGAAGCAATTGACTGCAATCATCAAGGCTGCAATGTCTCACAAAGGATTTGCATTAATCGATGTAATAAGCCCGTGTGTTACATTCAACAATAACGATGAATCTCTGCGCTCCTATGGATACGTTAAAGATAACACCGCAGAGCTGCACTCCGTGGGATACATACCTCACTTCTCACCTCTTGAGCAGGTCGAAGTTCCAGCTGGATCTTACCGAGACATCACCCTACACGATGGTTCAACCATGAGACTAGAGACAATCTCTGAAGACCACGACATCTCCGATGCTGTTGCTGCATTGGGTGCACTTCACAAGGCTGATGCTGAAAGAAAGCACGTCATGGGTCTGCTATACTTCGATGGTGAAAAGCCATCTTTGGACACAGACCTAAACCTTCACGACACACCAATCACCGAGATGGGAGAAGACCTACTGCGACCATCTCGCGAGCAATTAGCAGAAGTTGTTGCCGCTCTACGTGGTTGAATATTAGACCGCTTAATTGAAGAATGAGAGGCCTTTGGCGGTAATTGCCAGTCTCTTAGTGTAGTGGTCCATCATGGTGGGTTCTGGTCCCGCCGACCTCGGTTCGAATCCGAGAGAGACTATCCATTTCTCAACTCTACATGGTGGTTACAAGAATAATTTCTTATCAAATCGACAGAGACGCACAAATGGTGAACAAGGTTGGTATTGCTGAACATATGGTCGTTAGGTCACTTTGTTCAGTGGACTTTTGTTGGTCGATTCCTGTTTCGAAATTGGTGGATTTTCTTCGCCTTATCTATTGGTTGGGAAATTCTAGAGTT
>JBMYVD010000073.1:0-5014 GCA_049606035.1 Candidatus Poseidoniaceae archaeon
CGTCTGATTCCATTTGGATTGTTGGAACATCCTCTATCCCATATCCTGACATCGGCACACCTATCGTTCGGTTTCGCGTCCACTACATCAACAGTTCCCCGATTCAATCCGGGTTCCAATTACTGAATTACCTTCAATGGCGTCTAAAACCCGCTCTGGAATCTCTCCATTTATTAGTACAACTTCGATACCATTAGCAGCAATCATAGCACCACGTGTTGCCTTTAGACCAATTCCACCGGTCACATCGATATCGGTTGCATGTTCACCTTCAAACTCCATATCCGGCGCCCATACCTCTATCAGGTCGTCTGGACCAGCTTTAGAAGGTGGTACACGGAGGATGCCATCAACACCTCCTATTGCGAAGACCGCCCTTTCAACATCTGGAACTTCAATTGAATATCTCAACATCAAGTCATCACCAGATAATATTCCAAATTCCTTGTAATCATCATCTACTACGTCACCGTACACCACAGTGACACCGTGGTGGAGAGGTAGTACGCCTGTGAAATCCGCACCTGTGCCCTTTGCCCACTGGTGCGGTGGGTAACTATGAACATCTAGACCAAAAGATCTCAATTCTTTCACAACAAGCGAGTTCAGTTCCAGCATATCTTTGCGAACATCAATTACTGCAGAATCTTGCTCTAATCCGGAGATTCTACCTTCTGCCAACCTGTATTTCTTAGCCTTCAGGTGTCCAAATGAACCTGCACCATGAACGATGACTAATTTTTTCGAGGTTTTCGAGCAAACTTCTGCCAGTGACCTGATAATCTCAAGATTGACGGTACAAAGTTGGTCTTTGTGAGTGATTAGTCCACCACCCCATTTGATGACAACAGTGCCCGCCATACTTGCGGCAGGAGTTTCCTACTAATGTGTGCATTGGATTTACATGGGAGAGGCGTTACCGGTCAAACATGACAGAGTCACCTACTGTTGACGAATTCATTCGACATATGCAAGCAGAGTTAGATGCTTGCGAAGATATTGTTGACAAAAATGAGAGACAAAAGAGGCAATGGCAAATAGAATCATCACTTCTGCTCGCTATCGAGTTCTCTACAAGATTCAAAGAACTGTCAAAATTAGGCCAAAATCCATTGAAAATAGTCCAAGCACTATCTACACCTAATGCAGATAATGCGGAAATAGCAAAGCAGGTTATTGCAATCGCAGGCGGAATGTGTCCACATTGTGGAGCAAGTATTGATGCAGACCTAAATTTCTGTTCGGCCTGTGGTAATTACACAGAGTGATTACTCTTCTTCCCAAATTGCAATCATGTCTTGGATTGAAGGGTCGTCTTCTTCGACATGGTACAGATATTCTGAAGGCATTTCTTCACAGAGGAATACGGTAGTACCTGCTCTCCAAATCGTGAATCCATCAGCTATTGCTCTGGTTGTATCTACTTCCAAAATAGCAGGCCTTGAAATCCTAACGTGACCAGCCTCCATTGCGTTGGAAATTGTCTTTGAAAGATGAACGTGCTTTCTGTCACCAGCTGTGATTCCATATTCCATGTGTGTGGAAACTGTTTCTGGATCACACGGCCAATAAAGTGCTTCAGGAATATCATCGGTCGGCAAATCCAACTCCAATTCGATTGAGTGTCCGTATGTTGCTCTAATCATCTCGCCCTCTACTTGGTACCTTCCTTTAGTATCAGCATTGGCGATTGCTTCGAAATGCCAACCTCTTAGCCAGTGGAAGTGTCTTCTCTGGTTTTGAATTGCTTCTGATAACTCTCTGGAATTGACCCATCCGTTGAGGTCCATCTCGACTCCAAACTTTTCTGGAGCGTGACGTAGCACTAGAGCGAGGATTCTACCAAGGCTGTTAGCCTCTCTATCTGACATGATGAACTTACCTTCTGCATTACATTCTGGGCAATTGGTCCCGCTGAAGTGTCCATGTGTTCGACATTGTCTTAGCATGTCTCGGGCTGATGACAACTCCTTCATAATCAGTTCTATGAACTGGGATTAGATTTAGGGCAATGATATTGAAAGCACTCCCTTTGGACGGTTCATGCGAGCAGTAATCTGTGACTATGTCAGAACACCTTTCCACAGAGCACACAAGGGTGAACTTGCGCAAGTTAGACCGGAAGACATGCTCAATGCTACCGTGACAGAAATCTTAGACAGAACAAAAGTCAACGTAACCGACATCGAGGATTTGATGTTGGGATGTGCATACCCAGAAGGCGTGCAAGGACTCAATCTAGGAAGGATTGCAACCTACTTACCCGGGCTACCAAACACTATCCCTGGCATGACGACAAATCGACTGTGTGGGTCGTCAATGCAGGTTGCACACAGTGCAGCTGGTGCAATTAGCATTGGTTCTGGAGATGTTTTCCTAACAGCAGGAGTAGAAACAATGTCCCTTGTGAAAAGGGGTGGATGGAATCGCGACTTGCACCCAGGGATTGAATCAGAATACCCGGATGCCTACATCTCGATGGGTTTGACTGCAGAAAATCTTGCAAATGATTATTCAATCTCAAGATTAGAACAAGAAGAATTCGCCCTCAGCAGTCATCAAAAAGCCCTAAGCGCACAAAGCAAGGGGTTGCTTACTAACGAAATTGTCCCTGTCAAATCACCAGATAAACTGGTTGATATTGATGGATGCATGAGAGAATCTACTCTGGAAAAGATGGCAAGATTGCCCCCCGCCTTCATCGAAACCGGTAGCGTTACTGCTGCTACATCATCACCATTAACCGATGGTGCTGCATGTAACCTAATTTGTTCAGAGAATTATGTAGAACAGCATAGCATGACAGGCATGGCAGAAATCATATCAACTGCCGTTGTTGGTGTGCCACCTCACATAATGGGAATCGGCCCAGTTAATTCCTCAAAGAAAGCTTTAGAAAGAGCAGGAATTACTTTGGATGATGTTGACGTAATTGAATTGAATGAGGCATTCAGTGCTCAGTCTTTAGCCGTAATGAAAGATTTAGACCTCAATGATGATGATGAACGAGTAAATATCGATGGAGGAGCATTAGCAATTGGACACCCTCTGGGGGCTAGCGGAGCACGGATCTTAGGAAAAGCCGCATCATTACTCAACAGAACTGGTGGAGAGTACGCTCTTGCATCGATGTGTATCGGTGGTGGAATGGGTATCGCTACTATTTTGCGAAATTGCCAATCATAACGTTCATGTGATATCGCATGTCAAGTGGCCTTATGGGTATCCGCAAAGGCCGACGTGAAGCCTATGAAAATCTAAGCATCTCTGAGGAAGGTGACTGTCCACGCTGTGGTGGTGAAAAGCAGCCTTCGACACTTGCCGGATACCTAAATTGTGTTAGATGTGGATATGAGTGGAAGGATCCAAATCACGTGGCTCAAAAAAGAGGTCCACCGCAAAACTACCGTAGAGATGCAGAACTTATTGAGGAATTCAAAAATGAAATTCAGTCAGGTAACCTAAGTAACGTCTTGGGTATTGACAGAGGATTATCCGGAGAGCAAGAGGCCTCTTTGAAAAGACTAGAAGATAAGTGGATGAGTGGGATGAGTGGGCATTTCAATGCAGCCGCAGAAGAGAGAAAGCCGCTAATGATTTCATTTGATGATGATGACAACTTAGTTGATACCACAATCGGAAGTATTACCATAGTTGCAAACGGATTTGACGGCGGGGAAGAGATTCGATTAGAATATCCTGGCCTTGGAACTGAGTTCTATGCATATGATGAAGCATCTGAAACTGGTTGGCGCAGAGGAAGATCTGCAGAAGATACTGCTCGGTCAATAACCAACGTAATCAACCGATTCTCAAAGTTGGTATACGCAAACCAAGAGGGTAGCATAATCCTTCTGGAGTTGCGTGATGAAAATCTGAACGCAGATTCTCTTGTCATCTTTGTAGATGACCCAGGTGGCACAGACATAGTCGCGGAGAAATCTGGTGTTTCAATGGACCCTCGTGATGTTAAGATGGTAGAGGATTACAAAGTGGTTGTAGAAATCTGCCTTGCAGACGGGATAATTTCTCCCTCAGAAGACCAAATGTTGTGGGCAATGCGACAACAACTAGGTATCGACGATTACTTACACGTGCAGATTGTTCAGCAGATTTTCGGTGAGCATGCACTCAAAGAATGCACAAATTGTGGAGCGATGGCTGACCTTTACGCAGACTATGCAGCATGGTACTGTAAGGCATGTGAAAATTGGTGTTAATGCATCGTTATATAGATTTAAATTGGCGCCAACCTTCACTATGGTCCTAAGGCATTCTTCATAAGGTGAGAGCCGATGGGGCGGATTGGCGAGTATTATGGCTGAAGAAGTACTTTACATTGGAATTGACCTTGGAACCTTTCGTTCTGTAATGGTATCAAGTGACAGTCACGAAGAAGAAGAGTTGACTGTTATCGGTACACCAAAAGACCCAATCGCAAGAAATTTCTTGAAGAGAGATGTTCTATTCGGAAATGAGGCTTTGAAGAACAGGTTAGCACTTAACCTGTTCAGACCTCTTGAACTGGGAGTCATCAAGGACACACCAGAAGACAGAGAGTTCATCGCTCATTTCATCACCCACCTAATCGGGTTGTCTGACCCAGAAGACTACGACAGAGTTGTCGCAGTCATCGGTGCTCCTGCTGAAGCAAGCCACGTCGACAAAACCTCGATTTTCGATGCAGCAGCCGGTTCAGTCAACGCAGCCATGATTATCTCAGAACCATTCGCTGTCGCATACGCTCTAGACATGATCGAGCACACTCTGGTAATTGACATCGGAGCAGGTACAACTGACCTGTGCCGTGTTTACGGTACAATACCAGGTCCTGGTGACCAGATGCACACAGGATTCGCTGGCGACTACGTAGACAACCAAATTATCCTCGAAGTACAGAAGAAGTACAATGGGGCGCAGATCACCAAAGACATGGCTCGCAGATGGAAGGAACAGTACTCTTTTGTATCAACATCAACACCTGATGAGCCAATTATGGTCGACTTCTCAATCG
>JBMYVD010000074.1:0-4973 GCA_049606035.1 Candidatus Poseidoniaceae archaeon
ATAAACTTAACTCCTGCAAACAAAAATCTTCCAACATGTTGTAAGTGAAACACAACGAGTATGAAGTAATAGAATGGCTTACATCAGCGCATGGGGAGAATCAACTTCAGTGAAAAATTGTCGAAGTTTTCAGACCATTGGTCGCCAAAAGTAATCGCTGAAATGAACGACTATCAGTTCAAATTAGCCAAGATTGAAGGCGAATTCATTTGGCATAATCACCCTGAAACCGATGAGGTTTTCATCGTAATTGAAGGCTCTATGGTCATCGAATTAGAGGATGGAAGAGTTGAGCTGAATGAGGGTGAATTGTATGTTGTTCCCAAGGGAGTCATGCACAAGCCGTATGCGACCAGTGAATGCAAAATCATGCTAGTAGAGCCACGTGGTGTCGTAAATACTGGTGAGGAAGAAAGCGAATTAACCTCAGAAAACGATGTCTGGATTTGATCTATCGCAGAAAAAAGAGGTACACTATGAATCCAACTAATGGAAGAATTCCAAGCAATATTGAGATGAGCATTACTCTGCCCGGGTTTTTGTACGCTCCCTGAAGGTAAGTATCTAGGAAACCACAATTTTGACAGATTTCAATTCTTCTACCTGTCGAATTCTGGACTAGGATGTCCGGAGATTTACATCGTGGACAGTGTCCTAGTTCCTTCATAATTTGAATTACTTGAAAAGGGGTTTCATACTTTGCGGAAATTTTGGGAAACAACCGACGGATTAGCAAAACTGGCAAATTATCGAAGTTTGTTTAGTCGCGATTATGATAACCTGTATCGCTTAGGCAACCCTGCATGGGAGTCGTAGGCTACTTCACAGCAGAAATCGGTCTTTGGTCAGAACTTCACACCTACTCTGGTGGACTTGGAGTCTTAGCAGGAGACCACGTCAAGAGTGCAGCAGATGCTGAAATTCCGTTGGTTGGTGTTACCTTAGTTTACAGAAAGGGTTACGGAAGGCAACATTTGGACAAGGACGGAGTTCAAACTGAGACCTACAGAGATCTAGACCCTGCACAACACATGCAGGATACTGGAATGGAAATTTCACTTCCTCTCGATGGTGGAGAATTGTGGGCCAAGGTTTGGAGAGCTGACATTACTGGAGTTAGCGGCCACGTAGTTCCCGTTTACTTCCTTGACACATTCCACCCCAAGAATTCTGAGAAGCATCTCGAACTCGGCCTCACACTGTATGGTGGAGATGACTGGGTTAGAATTCGCCAGGAATACCTACTCGGTGTTGGAGGATTGAGACTTCTTGACAAGTTAGGTCTAGAAGTCGATGGATTGCACCTCAATGAAGGGCACTGCACCTTCGCTCTGCTGGAGATGCTGGGCAAAGGATGGAGCCGTGAACAATTAGCAAAGCGTGTTCTATTCACAACCCACACTCCTGTTCCAGCAGGTCACGACCGCTTTGAATGGGAGGCTGTAGAAGAGGTTCTAGGCGACCTGCTTCCTGCTGATGCTAAGCAACTCGTAATCGATGCTGGAGACCCTGAGGAAGGTCGCAGAATCTCAATGTCTCACCTTGCAGTTGCACTTTCGGGTCCTGTGAATGCAGTCAGTAATCTCAACGCATGGGTTGCATCCTCAATGTTTGCAGACCATCACATCGCTCCGATTACAAACGGTGTCCACCACATTACCTGGACCAGCCCAATGATGGCTGATTTATTCGATAAGCAACTACCTGGTTGGAGAGAAGACCCAACCAAGTTAGCTCACGCAGGCAAAATCCCTACCGAGGATTTGACAGGGGCAAGGGACGTTGCTCGCAAGGTCCTCAGAGAATTGGTTCAAACCAGCACTGGGGTTAGACTGGATAAGAACAGATTGACTATCGGGTTTGCTCGCAGGTTTGCGACCTACAAGCGTGCTAACCTAGTTTTCAGCGACCTAGAGCGACTTCGTGAGATCGGTGCTGGCAAAATCCAGTTCGTATTTTCAGGAAAGGCTCACCCTCGTGACGAGGGTGGAAAGGCGCTCATCAAATCGATTTTTGATTCTGCAAAAGATTTGGAAAATGAAATCCCTGTTGCCTTCCTCGAAGACTATTCGATGGCAACAGGATTGGCTATGACCGGTGGCGTAGACATCTGGCTAAACAACCCAATTAGACCAATGGAAGCCTCAGGAACCTCAGGAATGAAGGCGGCAATGAACGGTGTGCCAAACTGCAGCATTCTCGATGGCTGGTGGCCAGAGGGCTGTGAGCACGGTGTAAACGGCTGGGCTATTGGCGAGGCCGATGATGAGCGTGATGATGTTCGAGATGCAAAGAATGTGCTCGATGTAATCGAGAATGAAGTTCTACCTGCTTGGGATGAGGGCGATGAGAAGTGGTGTGAAATCATGAGAGCATCAATTGCTACCTCTGCAAGATTCACTGGAGCGAGAATGATCAGTGATTATCTTCGTTTCTACGACTCATTTGAATGAATGCTAAAACGACTACTAGGACCACAACCAGCAGTATATTCCTAACCAAGGCGCCTGAGGATGCTTCCGCTGAATCTTCGCTGTCATCTACCTCATCACAAGGTGCACAGGAGACCATTGGACAGGGTTCTGAAGTTGGAACCTCAAAGGTCTCTCCACAACATCCATCACAGGTTTGCATTTCTTCTTGCTGGGTTTGATTTTCCTCTGTAGAATTGTCTGCAGGCACTCCAGTGTTGTTACCTGTGGTTGTGTTTCCGGATGTGGAACCGTTGTCTGAGTTGGTCTGATTTTCTTCAGCTTGGTTTTCTGAGTGAGCAAGAATTGTCACCGAATCTGCAAGAACAGAGAGTGTGCCACTAGACACTGTTGATTCTCCAAAGATTACCTCGTCGTATGTGGTCTGAATCTGATTTGCACCACCTCGGTTTAGGACGACTAGCAGGCTTTGTTCAGCAGTCGTCATCTCGTAAGCAACCATGTCTGACTCTACATGGTAAGTAGAGTAAACACCTCTGCGCAGCGCCTCGTTCTCTAGACGAAGGTTTGCAATTTCAGAAGTGAAATCCTTCAGGTCTTGCTGCCCATCGTTGAGATTGAAATCTAGCATTCTGCGATTATCAGGGTCTGCTCCACCATGCTGTCCAAACTCATCTCCCATGTACAGCATTGGTGCACCAGGCGTGGTTAGCAGCCAAGCAATCCCTTGCTTGGCGCTTTGGTATGATGCGGAGGAAGGAGTAGTCGGCCTAGCCTGTTCTTCCCATTGGTTGTACTGAGTTCCGTCATTTTGGATTCTAGAAAGGTATCGTGGGGAATCGTGACTTCCTAGATAAGGCACCATTACTGCACCGTCAACATACTGGTCTTGGCTTCGATTTGTCCAATAGTCTAGGTGCTGATAGTCCATGTTTCCGGAAGTGAAAACATTGTCCACAACTGCATGATAGAGTACGAAATCTGCCTGTCCGTCAAGAGCATCATCACCGATGTATCGGTTGATTGTTTGATATTGCTCCGCATTGTCTTCAAGGGAATGTCCTGACCATCCCATCGCGGTCTCTCCCTTCAGATAGAAATCGGTTCCAGTCGCCTCAAATCTCTCGTTGATTCTTGTTGCAAGATTTGTCATAGCGTGGTCATCGACGTGCTTTACCGCGTCTACTCTGATACCGTCTAAATCAAATGTCTCGGCCCACCACAATGCGTCTTCGATAATTTGCTCGCTCGCATCACGATTCTTCCAGTCTAAATCAGGCATATAATCCATGAATAGGCAGTCCAGTCTGCGCTCTGTCCAATCACAGAAGTCTGTCCCACAAATACATCCTTGATTGAACCACTCTGGGTGTTCTTGAGCGTATACATGGTCCTCATGAACGTGGTTTACTACGAAGTCAGCCATTACACGAAGTCCCGCATCGTGAGCTGCATCTACCATCTCAGTCAGAGCTTCTTCACCACCGAATCGTGGGTCAACTTGTCTAGGTTCAACCGGCCAATACCCATGATAGCCTGAAACCATGTGCTGGCCGTCTGCTGCGACATAGGAACCTGTTGGGTTGGTGTTGAATGGAGAAATCCAAAGTGCATTTACTCCTAAGTCATTGAAGTATCCAGATTCAATCATCTGTGTGACTCCTTCTAGGTCACCACCCATCCAATCAGCCTCTGCTTCAGCGCCACTAGGAGCGCCGTCATTGCTGGTATTTCCATTGACAAAGCGGTCGGTCATGACCATGTAGATTAGAGCATCATCCCAAATGAAATCCGCATCCGGGCCAGTCCAAAATACTGCGAGAGATTCCTTGCCATCTGCTGCTAGAGTGATACTGTGCTTACCATCTTGCAACTGGGTCAAATCAAGTTCCCAAGTATCCCCATTCTGCGTGAATGGATAGTTGGAATTAGGATTCTCAACACTGGATACAACCAACTTGTCATCGGTTAATTGGTGGGAGAGAGATGGTGTTATGCCGACTCTGACTACGGAATTCTCAATTCCGTCACAATAGCCACGGTAAGTGTTTGATGGATCGAAAATATAGTTTCCATCAACTATGAATTTGTAGCAATATAAGCCATCAGCCAAGTCTAATGTTGCCGACCAAATTCCACCTGATTCAGTCATAGTGGTTGGATTGTCCCAGTCCCATTCACCTGCTAATTCTACTGTGCTTGCGCTTCCTGTCCAAGTGAAAAGAACTCCTTCCTCACTCTCTGCTTGAGCATATGGAATACTCATTGCTAGGAGTAAAACAACTAGGAAAATCGCCTTGCGCATTGGTCTCAGTCCTTGAATAGCGTGTCTGCTGTCTCTTTGATATCATTTAGATGTTTGACCAAGAATCCCTTTACAAAATCGTTGGCTGGATTGTTGTATGCCTCCATTGGCGGACAGTGCTGCTGCAACTCTCCCTTGTCTAGAATTGCGATTCTATCTGCCAAAGTCATAGCTTCGATTTGGTCGTGGGTTACGTAAATTGTAGTGCAGCCTAATTCTTCGTGCAGACGACGGAT
>JBMYVD010000075.1:0-4856 GCA_049606035.1 Candidatus Poseidoniaceae archaeon
CTCTTTCCATAACTGGCTCGCAGCAAATAAAGTGGAAATTTTCATCATTTCCAAGATTTTTCTGGGATTCCACTACGGGAGTGACAAAGCTGGCGCTAGTTTTGCTAGTTTTTTGAACTGGCGAGAGAGCATTAAAACTGCCTTCTTGGCAGACTACGTTACCATCAAGTAGGCTTGTAGTGTTGCGGTTTGCTCCCTGTATCTTAGTGTGTTCCAGTTCCTCCAAATTCATCGTTTTCCACGGGTCGGTCTTAGGGAACCCAGTGTTCCCTCTAACTCAAACAGTAATGCTTGACCTATTTGAAGACCGCGATTTTTTGCTTATCTGAAACACTTCATCATTGAGCGATGAGGACCTATGCCTGCTATTTCGTAAGGCTCATCGATAATTTCCCACCCTTGGCTCTGATAAAATGGGATTGCAATCTCTCTTGCTTGCAAGAATCCTGCAGACGCCCCAAGTAACTCTACTGAGCTTTTTTCCAACTGAGATAGAACCTCTGCTGCATGACCCTTGCGCCTGTGAGAATCCAAGGTCCCCATCTGTCTGATTTGAATTGCTGGCCTCGGCCCACCATTTACCAGTGGACCAAATGCTGGACAGTGTGCTGCCCCTGGCCCGGCGTGGTCGGCTTGTGAACCGTCGCTTTCGCTAGGAATGAGATGTGCCCTTCCTACGGCCACTACCTTTCCAGAATCTTCTACCCAAGCGTGTACAGCTTGGTCATCATCAACCAGAATTTCTGCGCCTCTAGGAAATCCTAACGGTTCTCTGAGCACTGCATACCGACAATCGTAATATTTCGAGTCGGGTGTCCAATTTGGTCCCTTAACTGGCAATTAATCACCACATTACGCTCAACGAGATAATGGCTAGAACAGGGAATGCGATTAGCGAACTTACTCCGCCCCAACCCATTCCTGGCTTGCCTTGAGAGAATCCTACAATCAAGAATACAATACTCAAAATTGGTGCTAGGCAGCAAACTACACCCATCAATTCTTCAATCATCATGAAGAAACTGTATGAGCCTGCCTCTGAGTAGTATTCTACTCTAAGTTGGACTTCGTCGCCATAGTCTTCACCCATATCGAAATAGAAGGTGCCGTTTTCGTTATTCCATGCCCCAACTACCTCATCCTCCCAATATGCGGTTGAGCCGCTTTCATTGAGGAAACTGTGTGTAACATTTGCTACATTGTCGTCATACCTATCACAGTAAATGTCCAAAGAAGTTGCTGGCTGACCGGCACGAACATCACAGCCCGACATGTAATGGTCTTCTTCTAAAGTGAATTCGCCACGGTACATTGTACTGTTTTCGTCCTTTTGGAGTGTGACATCTTCGGACATATAGTCGCCGTAACCAAGGCTTGAACCAATCATCAAGAAAATGAGAGGAACAACGATCATAGTAAATGGAATTCCGCCACCGATAAGGAAATCTTTCCACCTGAACGGTGGCTTGTGCATGGCGATTAACTGACCATTTGGACCCATTACGAACTTCACGTTGCCAGGGTCGGTATTCAGAATACTCTCCTGAACCGCCTGTTGTATTCCGCCGGTCAGCATAGGCGCCTGATTCACAACCGGTTGTGATTCAGCAACCGGTTGTGCCTCACCAAGTGGCGATATTTCAATTGATTTTGGAGGAGCGTTGATTTCAATCTTAATCCCCTCATCGCCGTCGGTCATGTTTGTGACTAGCGGTTTTGCGTTAAAAATCGCTTGCTAGTTTGTGACTGTAGGTTTAGAGTCGCGTTGAAATAGAACATATCGGTCCGCCACCTTACTGCACGGATGTCAGAGCGGCTATGAGCGGGATTGCAGATCCTGAGACCTGAGTTCAAATCTCAGTCCGTGCTCCAGTTTCTCGATAGTGTTGATATGCGGGAAGCGTACGAAGGGAGAAACAGGGGATGCTCACATGCCTAGTATGAATTCGAATATTGGAGAAATTGGACGCGGTTTTGCTGCGTTCTTATCTCCACCACCAGAAGGCGTGGTTCGATTCACAGTAGGTCAACCCGATTTCAGAACTCCACAACCTGTAGTCGACACTGCAAAGCAAGCATTGGATGACGGATTGCACGGCTATACCCGCAGTCAAGGAACTGAAGAAGTATGTCAAGCGGTTGCAAATTACTTGACAAAGTATGATTTGGATGTAGACGCAAATGACGTCCTAGTTTCTCCAGGCTGTAAGCAAGCCTTGCTTTACGCAATGATGTCATGTCTTAACCCGGGTGATGAGGTTCTTCTTTTCGCACCTGCGTGGCCTTCCTATGAAGGAATGTTGAAACTAATTGGCGCAGTTCCAGTTCACGTACCCGTAAAGCGTGAAAATTACCATCCTGATATGGATGCCACCATAGCTGCAATCACTTCCAAAACAAAGGCGATTGTGATTAACTCTCCAAACAACCCTACTGGTGCAGTCTACCTGCCAAGCGAAATCGAGGAGTTAACCAGCATCGCTGCAGAAAACGATTTGTGGATTTTCGACGACATGATCTATTCTGATTTGGTTTATTCAGAGCACGCATACACTTCTCCAGCCACCTTCCCCGGTGGCAAAGAGAGAACTCTAACCATTGGTGGATGGTCGAAAATTTGGGCAATGACCGGTTGGAGACTTGGCTGGATTACCGGACCGAGTGAAGTCATGGAAGGTGTCAAAACCTGCCAAGCGAGTTCTGCAAGTCACGTTCCTACATTCTTGATGGGAGCTGCTGCTGTTGCCCTAGATTGTGAAGAGGAGCGTGAATCATTCTTCGAATCTTTTGCAGAGAGGAGAGATGTATTCCACGCACTGCTTCAAGAGATTCCTGGAATCGTTGCCCCAAAACCAGAAGGGGCATTCTACATTTTAGCAGACATAACTGGAACAGGAATGGATGATATCGAATTTGCAACCCGTGCTCTAGATGAGGCAAACGTGCAACTTGTTCCCGGCTCATTAATGCCGGGCGGTGAAGGTCTGGTTCGCATGAGTTATGGAACAAATATTGAGCAAATCCGTGAAGGATGTAAGCGTCTCAAGAACTGGCTTCAGGGCTTATGACGTGGACTGAGCCACCTCTGTCAAAGGTTGCATAGTACAGATTTCCATCTGGACCACCCGTGATTGGAAGTGGTGTGCCAACGTCTGATGCGAATACCTCTGCATCTCCAACCCATCCATCATCAGTGAGGGTGAAATCAATTTTCAGAATTTGGTGTCCTTTGGGGAGTAAGGTTGCCCAAGAACCGTAAACTGTAGCGTAAACAGTGTGATTATCTCCGGGCAGATTTGCAGGCCTTGTTGTCATTCCGTTAACTGAGGAATGAGGAGTCCATCTAGCAACGGGTGCTTCGGTTCCGTCCGGATTTGGATCGCTCGGAGATTCAACCAACCAACCATAATCAGCACCATTCACCAAGAGATTGATTTCTTCATCAGGGAAATCATCTCCTTCGGCATCTTGGCCATTGTCAGAGAATAGGTAGCCAATGTCATCTACCCAAATTCCGTCAAAGGAATTGCGGACCCCGGTTGCAAGGATCCCGTGCTCGCCAGTTGTGGAGTTTACCCAAAGCAGAGCTGCATTTCTCGAATCATCTTCATCGCAGTGGTTGCATGTGCTGCCGCTGTGCCAAACTAGGGTTCCATTAGGAAGCAAATTGACCGCATTTGTTTGATGATTTCCTGAGGGGATTCCGTCAACCAGAACTACAGGGTTTTCAAAATTAGAATCATACCGAGTCAGTTTTCCTTCCTCTGAAATCACTACACCGTTATCGATGAATACCATTCCATGAGGATGTTTGAGACCGTCTAGAAGTACATCTCCGTCTATTGTCAGTATCCTGCCGTCGTCTCTATCACAGACGTGTAGTACGTCATTGTGGAATACCAAACAGGTTGGCCCACCAAGTCCAGTTGCGATGGTTTCCTGCTCGTATCCATCTTGAATATCAGCGACCATAACGCCTGCATAAGGATAGATTTGTCTAGCGATGAGGAGGAATAGTAAAGCGATTACAATCGGGAGAATTTCCCGTCTCAACTTCATTATTTCACCTCAAAATGGTGAGCGGTATTCGCTAACTTCGTTACTGATTCTAAGCAATTGGTTGTACTTCGCAACTCTGTCAGAGCGTGCTGGAGCACCTGTCTTGATTTGACCAGCACGGGTTCCAACCGCAATGTCTGCGATTGTGGTGTCTTCTGTTTCACCAGAGCGGTGGCTGACCACGCTATTGTATCCGTGAGCGGAAGCTAAGTCCATTGTCTCCAGAGTTTCAGTAATCGTTCCGACCTGGTTTACCTTGACTAGAATCGCATTTGCTGCCTTAGCCTCAATTCCCATAGATAGGCGCTCAGTCTGTGTTACGAACAAGTCATCACCGACCAACTGAACTCTGTCACCGATATCACGCATGCAGTGTGACCAACTTCTCCAGTCGTCTTCTGCAAACCCGTCTTCGATTGACAGTAGCGGATATTCGTCGACCCAGCCAGCGTAAATGTCTGAGAGGTCTTCTCCCGACAATTGCTTTCCATCCATGTGGTAAGCACCATCTTTGTAGAATTCAGTCGATGCTACATCAAGAGCAATTCCAATTTCTTCAGTGCTGTAACCTGCACCCTCGATTGCCCTAACCATGTAACCTAGGCCCGCTTCATTAGCAGGTAAGTTCGGAGCAAATCCTCCTTCATCGCCAACTCCACCAAGAAGTCCGTCTGCCTTGAGCTCCCTCTTCAGGGAGTGATAACACTCTACACCTGCACGAAGTGCTTCAGGGAAAGTGTCGAATCCGTGTGGCATAACCATGAATTCCTGAATGTCAACATTTGATGCTGCGTGCG
>JBMYVD010000076.1:0-4810 GCA_049606035.1 Candidatus Poseidoniaceae archaeon
TTGGAACTCCCATGACGCTAATTGTGTAGTTTCTTCCAATCCAAGATGTTCGCTTTGCTCTTCCAACTTCTGCTCCACCGATTGTGGCAGCAATTTCTGAGAAAATGAATTTGAACGGTTTGCGCATCTCTGCAATTTCAGTCCCTTTGTTTCCAAATACCTTGACATTAGCAGACCTTGCGTTATTGAAAATTTGACGCATGATGAATCCACCGACTCCACCAACCTCTGCGGATTGACCAAGTTGCTGACCAGTTGGGGAATGCAGGGAATACTTGTTACCTGTATCGATTCCAATCAAAACATTTGATAATTCGACTTTCTGATTTACGACGATTGCTGGCTGCATCAGCATATCTTGAAGTTCCTCGTCCATGATTATCGCATTGAATGTGACATATTAATTCGACACCAGTTTTTTGATTGAAGCCAATTTTTTGAGTACTTTTATCAAAATACGGACAACGAGTTCGATTTGGTATATCTCCGATCCAGAGCGGCAGTACATGCGCAGTCTATCGATTTGAGTGGACCTGGGGGGACTTGAACCCACGACCGCCCGGTTATGAGCCGGGTGCTCCAACCAACTAAGCTACAGGTCCGTAGCGAACACCCTCATGAGGTTGGTAGTCTTGATTGTGATGGTTTAATCACTTCACGTGCCACCCGCTCACATTCATCTCTAACTTCCTCTGGGATGAATATCAAAGCCTGCTCTGATGACAGTGTTAGGCTTCGAATAAGAGGGGAGTGCTCGACAACATCTCTGCCATCTTCTAGCACAATGCCCTGGCTATATGGCATGTATCCCTTTTTCTTGATAGATGCAGTGATAATATCCGCATCAGTGTAACCTGCGTTTTCTAAGACAGGTAGTAATTTTGGAATTACAACAGAACTCATTTCTGCAGTTAATTCACCGATTCTAATCGACTTGTGATAATCCCTTCGTGAGACTAGTCTGCGAGCAAAACCAGACAATATCTCATCATCATTGTCTGCCCAATCCATCATTGCGCTGTTGATGTCTGCATCTGTTAGACGCACGTATTGTGGAACGGTAAGTTCCTCATTGCAAAGCATGTTGTGCAATGGTTCGCTAAGAGTTAACTTGCCTTGGTTTGCCAACTCTCTTGCTCTTGATAGAGCACCGACCAAGTACTCTTGAGTGAGTTGGTTGACTTTGTGGAAATAGACTTGATTGTACAAGTGGTACCTTGTAACAAGGTATGCTTCAATTGCAGGTAGTCCCCATTGTTTTGCATAGAGGTGACCATCGTCGCCGACACGCAGTGCACGGATTACTCTGGCTGAATCGAACCCTCCGATTTGTGCACCAGAATTTGCTTGGTCTCTGATCATGTAATCCATTCTGTCAACGTCTAATTGGCTACTAACAATTTCTTTCAAGAATGGAGAAATCGCATCCCCATCATGTTCGTCTTTACCCGAGTAAAGAGCAAATAAGCGTGAAGTTCTAACATCACCGAGAACCTCTCTAATCGCTATGCCAATCTCAGTTTCCTCAGATTCCAACATCATTTTTCCCCAGTCTTCATGACTGTGGAAATTCGCAAAGACCTTGTCTGTTTCAAGTAGGTGTGAAAATGGTGGATGCCCGATGTCATGCAACAATGCTGCAATAGAAACTAATTCCGCATCATCCTCTGAAATTATTCCAGGTTGAACTTCTGAAAGATGCTCGCAAAGTGTCCTAGCAAGATGGTAAGCACCCAGGCTGTGCGAGAACCTGTTGTGTGTTGCTGCAGGGAACACGTAGTGGCATGTAGCTAGTTGCTGAATATTCCTGAGCCGTTGGAATTCACGTGTATCAATCAAACGTGCGATGTGTGCTGGAACCAAAATATCGCGATGAATCTCATCGCGTATCACTCGGTCCCTCATGTTGGTCGCTTTCGCATCTAATATCAAGTCCTTTCCCTACGGAAGGGATATTGATTTAGAGGTAGTCGGCAGGACATGAGCGAGAGTACACAGTTGGATGACGGTGACTCAAAGAATGAAGAAATCGAAGACCTTGTTGACGAGGCAAACATGGAAATGGATGTCGATGCTGTTTTCGAAACATACGATGCGAACTCTGATGGAAAAATAGAGCATAGTGAGTATGTTGAGAAGCACAAAGATGAGGTCGAAAGCGGCGGAATATCGGCTGTAATCGACCGCCTTCTTGACGACAGCCCTGAACTCAGAGGTCAGCGGCTCTGGGTTATGTTCGCCCTATCCGTATTGATGGTAGCTGCCATGAATGCATATGCAATGGTGCGTGAACCAGACTTGGTACTTATCGAAGATTTAGTGGAACACTACAACGAGGTAGTATCGATTGAAGGTGTTGTAATTTCATGGGTAGAAGACCCATACTCATCAGGTGACGACCGGGTAGACATTATTATTGAAGACGAAACTGGAGTTGCTGAGTTAAGATGGTATAGATATGGGGAAATTCCCATGCTCGGAACTAAGGTTACAGCGACTGGAGACGTAATTGAATACGAGGGACGTATTTGGCTGCAAGCACTCGGTGGTGGAGCATTGTCATGGAGTGATGCAGATATACCTGAAGCTGAAGAAATTGGTATCTCAACAATTGCCGCAAATCCACAAGATTACCTAGGTCAAACATTCACACTGACTGGTTATCTCTCAAAATCCGTAAACCCAGAGTCCACATTCACTGCCCTATACCTCGGAGACCACCCCGAATATGGTAACAGCGAACACCAAATGAGAATGGTTATTCACTCTGCACCTGGACAGTGGCTGGAATCTGGACAAAAGGTCGAGGTGACCGCTGTAGTTCAGTACGAGCAGAGAGAACTTCGCTGGTCAATTCACACCCAGGGCCCGGAAGTTAGGGTGGTTAGGACACACGAGCCGGTACCTACAACCATAGGCTGGTCAAACTACGAATCGTGGTCGTTCTCTTCTGACAATTTGGTAAAGTTGGTTGGGGAAATTAGTGGAGATAACGTAATCTCAGACGACGGTACATTAGCAGTATGCTTGCTAAACGCAGGGGACATATCAGGACTTGAAGGTCAGACCAAGTCAATCAGCGGCAGACTATCATGGTCTAGTGCTAAGGGCATTTGGTGTATTGATGTAGACAGCAAAACCGATTCAGGAATAAGTGACATTACCGGGGCTGAAGACCTACTAAACCAACTTGCAAGCGATCCGAGTCAATCACTTGCTGATATTGAAAATGGAACAGAGTTCAACATTACCGGTGTAATTTCGGGCTCTACTCTGATGAAGAATGATGGAGACACCAAGGTCATTATCGCAAACGCTCCCTATCCAAATACATTGACAAAATTCGATGCATACATTCCACTAGGAATGCACACTGGATGGCTTGAAGATGGTCAACAAATCTCTGCAACAGTAACTATGCTATGGAGTTCCAACCCACCAGAGTTACAACTCAATGTAGTCAATATCAACTTCGTCGGTAATCCTCCAGCACCGAATAACTACGACTTGAGCGATGGTCCACCAGAGTTCTACGATTTGAATAAGATAACCAGCATTACTGGTAATCTAGTTACAATCGATAACGAGACATACCTACAGAAGGAAGGCGGGGAGCAGAAGATTCGAATCAACGTCGTTTCAAATTCAATCTATGAAGGAAATTCTCAGAATGAAGGAAAGACCCTGAAGTGGACTGGTAGACTAATAGAAATGGCAGACAATGTCAACCTTGCACATTACTACGTGCTGGATGATGCAGATGTTACAGACAATGATGGCAATGGAATTGCAGATGACGCAGAAGACGCTTAGGTGATTTGATGGAAACTTTCTTTGTAGAAATGGGCTGGATGCTAGCAGCACTGTTCATCGGTGTATGCATCGGCTCTCTTACTGGGTTAATTCCAGGTTTCCACGTAAACAACGTCGCTCTAATTCTACTTGGAATATCTCCTGCATTACTAGCAATCGGAATTCCTCTGTCTGCAGCTGCTGGAATTATTGTAGCCACAGGCGTAGTGCATACATTCCTTGGCTACATTCCTTCAGCATTGATTGGTGCACCGGGTGCGGATACTGCGCTTGCTTTATTGCCTGGACACAGGATGCTACTATCTGGAAACGCCCCAAAGGGTGTTGCATACTCAGCAAGAGGTAGCCAACTCGGGCTATTCCTGTCTTTACCACTGATTGTTGCAGCTAGAATTGCATTCGGCCCAGAGTTAGGATGGTATGACGCACTTAGGGGAGCATTACCGTGGGTTCTACTCACCATATCTGCTCTATTGATTGCAACTGAGACAACTCGCCTCGACTTCCCTGAATGGATTCAGAAACTGACCGGTGGTAAATTAGGAAAGGACTCTAGGTTTGCTGGATACATCGTTGCAACGAGTTTCTTCCTACTCGCTGGATTGTATGGATGGGGTGTGTTTAACCTCCCTGTAACCTCACCGGTAGGAATGCCAGGTGCTGGTTTACTACTTCCTGCATTAGGCGGACTATTCGGTATTGCTAACTTGTTAGACATCTATGCTACAACCTCAGAGTTACCACCTCAGAAAGAAGATTGGGAACTTCCTCCAAGCGGCCCACTGATTGTGCCATGTTTCCTATCTTCCTGCGCAGGTGCTGCAATGGGAGTATTGCCAGGAATGACGGCTGCACAAGCAACCGTTCTGGTGATGGGTGGAAGAAATGCGGCTGCTAAACTCCAGGGCAAAGAAGGAGTTGGACTTGACTGGGAAACCCGTCAGTTAACTCAACTAAGCGATGAAGAGTTACTTGCACTTGCAAGAGCAGAGGCTGC
>JBMYVD010000077.1:0-4522 GCA_049606035.1 Candidatus Poseidoniaceae archaeon
GCTTTACGGGTGGAATAGGATACGGGCCTAGGATCTACCTCCTGTGCCCATGTCGATGGTTAATGGCATCCTAATAACTGCCACCTCATCGGGGGATAATCGTTCCACAAAGGGAACTTTAGCCGTGGTATAGCCTGGTGGCAACCACGGCGAGAGAATGATATCGGTAAGAGGCTCCATCGAGCGATTTTGTGCTCTGATGGTAACCATAATTTCGCCTGAGCGCATCTCATATCCGGTCGATACTGCCAACTTTCTTGATAGTGGAATTTCGTCTGCGCCATATCTGCCTTCTGATTTGATGTCAAAACGAAGTGGTAAATTACCACCAGGTGCGATGATGGGCAGGTCAACAGATGATGGAATAGAGGACCAGCCTTCCGGAACTGGTGGCGATAGGCGCATTGCTGGCATCGCAATTGGCCCGTCATTAATTAGCCTCACAAGGAGTACTCCGGTATCGCCGCCGGCAGGCCATCTGGTATCCACTCCCAACCAGAAATGTCGGAAGAAGAATGGATTTAGAGTTGAGGTATTGCCGCCAATTAAGTCGTCAACTAGGAATTCAATCTCGGTAGCCGCTTGTCCAACATCTCCTATCTCGGCTGCTGTAGTGGCTTTTCTCAAGCCAAGAAGAATATTCTCTGCCTCAATTCGGTCAATCTTTTTCTCTTTGAGTAATCGATGTAGCATGGCGATACTTCGACGCAAGTATAGGACGTCTTCTTCCAAGGTAACAAGAGCTTTTTCAGCCTTCTTGACGCTTAATTTTGCACGCTTTAGTTTGTGCATTGTGAGATATTTCTTGGCTTCCATTATGTCAATTTCAGTCGCTGCCAATGAGTTACTATCTTGTTGAACGACACCTTGAACTAAAGAATCTAGGTCTCTAGATGCTGACAATATTCTGTTCTCTACCTCAGTAATTGTTGCTGGAGATGGCTGGCTTGCCTCGATAATTTCCTCAGGCGCCTCTTGAACTTCTGGTTCTTCGATTGCTTCTTGCTTCTCTTCAACTTGAGCAGGTGGTTGTTCAAATGTTTCATCCTCTAGGCCCGCCATGTACTCTCGCACTTGGTCTTGGAAGGATATTCCGCTACCCTGTTCTTCTTCGTTGTCGTCAACATCGGTGGATTCATCTTCCATCTCAATGTCTTCGATTTGAATCTCCTCGACGACTTCTTCGTCTAGAATATCATCGAGGTCGAAGTTTATCCCGTCATCAGATTTTTCCTCAGACATCTTCTCTCACCTCCTCTTCCATTCCAAGTTCTGCACCAGATGGTAAATCTTCGAAAATAGCATCAAGATTGATGCCATCATTCGCTAAGTCATTTAGTAATCGTGCCGGGTCCGATAAATCTCTTTCGATTCGAATGGCTTTGACTTCAATATCTGTCAATCGGCCATATAGTGTTCCGTATATCGAATCTGCACGGCGTACTAGAATCCATACTCCTATTGATAGAATCACTACATAGGCGGCGATTGTCATTAGATTCTCTTGACTTGTATCAATTTGTGGTGGAATTCCCAGAACTACTCCGAGCAAACCGAATACTGGCAGTGCCAAGATGACTCTTAGTTGCCTTCTGCTGTCGGCCAAAGCCTGGAAATGGTCAGCATACAGCGTCGACACTCCCTTTCTCGCTCTTTGATAGTCTTCGTGGATTAGTCTAAACTCATCAGTGCTCATCCAAGTCATGCGCCAAATCCACAGTGCAGCTAAGGCAAGGACTAGTGGGCCCCAATAAATAACGTTGAATAGGTGGAAGGCAAAGCCAAATGCTAAGACGCCCGAATAAATTGAGAACAATCTGAATTTATCATTTTGTCCATTGAGTCTTGCAAGTACTAGAGATACTAGTGCGAAGATGATCAAGGCAACGAAAGATGAAGACTGACCTGGTGACCAAGAATAAACCTCGTCTTTGTAGACATAGCGGTCATTACCCTCGACATTCTTAGACAGCATTTCAGTATCTAACTGTACAACACATGTGCCATCGATTGATTGTCGCCACCAGTCAATAGTATCAGAAGTCACATCCCAACTCACCACGACTTCTTCGTTTGGACCAAGTTGAACGATTGGGTCGACTTGTGTATTGACGGTGGAACCTGAACATTCTAGCGAGGCCATGAAAAACAAGGCTTGGGCTGTTCCATCATTACGTATTCTAGCGCTAATAGTTGCATCTGTTCCCTCTTCCATGGTGCCTGAACTAATCCAGACCTCGGTTACGCTTGGGTCAGCAAAGACATCCAATTGGAAGGTGAAGGTTGACTCATTGAATACCGTGTAGCCATTATTCTCTGTTGGGTGGAATAATCTGAAAGTCATATCCCAACCATCTTCAGTAATGATGTTTGGACGGTTTGGTGCATCAACGATTATTCTAAGCGGGTTGCTGGTATCCCAAGCATCTCTAATCGGCAGCTGTATTCTTGACTCGGCACCAGCAGATGTGGCGCCACAATCCTCTGGGTCTAGTGACAATGGTACAGAAGTGGATTCATCAACAACTAATGTGAATGACCAAGGATACAAAGACTCGTCTAATCCTGCCTGCCCAAAGTCAAATAAACGCTCTGCTGAACAAAGTTCTAGTTCGTAAGCAACTGCATTTGAGGCGCCGATAGGAATGTGCGAATACACGATGTTAACTTCCATTGGACCATCTGTTTCATCGGGCTTGAGGTCAATATCGCTCGGCGCAAAGAATCTAGACATCTTGAGAGTCGAGTTAAGGAATCCTTCGCCATCAACGCTCGCGTCTTGTGGCTGTAAGTGAACTGTCAATGAGGCGAATAATCCCAAATCAGGGCTAATATCTGTTCCTTTGACGACAAATGAGAACGTAACATTTTGGCCCACTGGCATGAATAATGAACTCGGTGCATTTGGTTCAAGACTCCATTCATTGCTTTCAATCACTCCACCTGGCTTGTTAATTTCGTATGCCAAATCAACAGTTACGTCTCTGTTACCCATATTCATTACAGTCGCAGTGAAGGTTCTATTCCAATATCTGTGGTAAAGCATTTCTTCCTGCCAATCAACAATATCGAGTATGAACATCGGGGAAATAAGCATCCTAACCGTTGCCATTCCCGCAGTCAAATCTGTTGCCGGGTCTACCAAACGTATAGTGAGGTTGTGCACTGAACCATCGTTCAAGGAGATTCCATCACCTAGTTCTGGAACGGTGACCGTCACGCTGCCTTGAGTTTCATCATCGATTGGTAAAGTCATAGTTTGTGATGCTGGGACAACGACCCAACCGCCATCAACTGAGACTTCTACATCGAAGGTTTCTTCCAAGTTACCCGAGTTAGTCACGGTAAAATTGACCACTTGATCTTGTCCGGGTAGTACACCTATTTCGAATGGGGCATCAATTCTCAGATCTCTTTGCTCACTAACATTAGCAACAATGTTAGCGCTCAAATTTACTCCGGTATCTGTTGCGACCCACAAAGTGGCTGCGTAATATCCATCTGAGTCTGCATCGTTTGTTGCTGATAATCTAATCTTGACGGAATCAGTGTAGCCTGGAGCAACTAAAATTTGATTTGGACTCTCAAGGTTGAAATTTACCTCGCCAGATTGGGAATCATCTAACCATAGAGAATAGATTGTTGGAGTGTTTCCGGTGTTGGTTATGTAGACTCTCGTAAGCGGTGTTTCAGCTAAAGTGGTATTGATATTGACCGTTTGATTAGTTGGCGAAAGTGACGCATTGACATACGGCCCTACTCTAATCGATACCGGAATTATGTCGATTAGAATGCCAGAAGTACTATCTTCAATCTTGATATTTACATCTTGAATTGAATAAGCCTCAGCCAGAGGGTCGGTTGTTACCTTTAGTTCAAAATCACGCATGTGTTGATTTCCTGGCTGTGGATAATTGGCAACTTCGGCATCTAAATCAACGATTGTATCCGATGTTGCTGTCGTCGTATTTACTGATGTTACCCAGCCATCTGGGAGGTCGTCGAGGACAGAAAGCCTGTACGATGTTAGGTCGTTACCAGTATTTTCTAGCAATAATGGGATTGACGTCATCTCGCCAAGCGGCACATCAAACGGACCTTGGTCGACTATATCAGCGCCTTTTATTGATGGTACTGTGATGGTAATATTGCGCTCAACAGATGGCGTGACCAGATTAGGAATCAGTGGCGGATTTGGTATTGATGCCACGACAGGAATTTCGATGGTACCCGCTAGTGGATAATCTCCGTCTGGGCCTTGAACACCCAATGCTCCAAGTTTGGTAGTACCAAGAGTCATTGAGATTAACGATTCATTTGACACGCTGGCATTCCATCTGTCTGTCTCGGCAAAACCTCCGCTGTTAGCAGGAGTGAAAGTCATGTTACCTGCCTCGACTAAACCATCAACCGTTGTGACCAAAGGATTGTTTAGATTATGGCGAACTTCGATATTCATCTGTCTGAATAATTCAAGACCGTTGCCATTTTTGGCGTCGATTACATCTTGTACTTCTAGATT
>JBMYVD010000078.1:0-4242 GCA_049606035.1 Candidatus Poseidoniaceae archaeon
TACTGGATGTACGGTTGGGTCGATGTCGCACTGTTTTAGGAGATTGAATCTCGCATTCATATCTGTGACTTCACTATCAATATCGACAGGTGTGAATGGCAATTTACCATCATATGGTTTTGGTTTTACATTTACTTTTGGCCATGGGCGTTGGATTCTAGCTTTGCGTAGTTTCTTTGTTGCACTCCTAAATTTGAATGGCCTGTCTACCGATTTTCCATACAAAGGCATTGGAATAACACAATGACAATCCACCTCGATTACAGGACATTTCGCAATTTTTGCAACACTTTTGACCCAATCATCCCAAGGCGGTATCGGAAATAAATCAGTGATGATTAGCGAGGCCGAGGCAGCGAATTCTTTCATCACACTAGAGCGATGGCCTTCTCTAGCGACGTGTAAAACGTGCTTGATACCGTTTTCCTTACACAATCTTGAGACATCAACTGCAGCATCAAGTAAGGAATTATGGTGGCGCAATGATGCGTGAGGATATCTCTCATCTATACCGTGGTAAACCAACATTGGCAAGTCATGATGTTCAGCAATTACTCTGCCAACGTCTATTGCAGGATTTTCGTGGAACCTGTGGGATGATTTTAGCCATACTACCACAGGGCCTTCGCCAATTGCTTTGTTATCCTCACTCACAACCCTAACACGTTCAGAGAGGTGCTCTGGCAAACTTTTGAGCATATCCCATGCTAAGTGGATTCAATTATAATCCACTGTATAAGTCTAGACGAAATCGATTTCAAAATCAGAAAATTGGACCGAAGTGTACGCCTAAAGCTATGACAATGCTAGAAGCGACAACGATTAGGACATTATCATCTATGGGTCCAAATTCATACCTCTCAACGAAAGATGCAACCGCACCCGAAATCGCTCCCCAAATTGGAATTGAGGGATCTGAATTGTTTCCAATGATGTATCCGAGTGGAATACACAAGATTGCCATTCCAAGGTTTCCCCAGGCGCTTTTTGTTCTCTTGGCAAACATCTTGTTTCGAATAATTCCCGTTACTCCGTCGCCATATGCCATGAATAGGGCTGGTAGGATTGCCAGCCATGCATCGTCGAGAAGATGCCACAATGCATAGACAGAGATTCCCAGCATGAACGCAAATGTAGCATCGTTCATGTTTTGCTCAGTTTGCATCCACCACAGTCTCTTGTCCATCAAGTGAGTAGCTGCCAAACCGATTGAGCCCAGAACTCCTCCTAGAAGCGGATAGATTGGGTCACTGAAAACAATTGGGCATAGAATGAGAGGTACTCCTCCAGCTACCATGTGTGCTACCTTGCGGTTATAGTAGACTGCGACCATGTTCTCGCAACCTTTGGACATCATGTAACCGTGCAATGGCTTGATTGCCATTACGGTAAAAAATGCCCAACCACCGAGTCCAAAAAACCACAGCAACTGTTCTTCGACCATAACCCACTGTCGGGGTTAATGTGCATAATTATGTCTGATTATCAAATAGACCTTGCAAAGATTAGCCAACCTAGGTTCATCAGCAGGGCTGGTGCCGCCAAGATGACCAGTGTTGGTGCGACTTGCACTACTGTCAGGATGAAGGATGCCATGAAAATGACAGCCATCAAGACAGCGAAGGTCGCTGTTGTTCTTGTGTTGTTCTCTTTGATAGTCTCTGCGATGTGAAACTGCTCCATGGTATATGCTTAGACGGTATGCATATGAATGCATGTTTCAGGCTGTGGCTAACTTGAGCAAGATAGCATTGAACAACCCACTCGATTTTGTGCCCATTCTGGTCTTTTTTTGTACCATTCACTTTCAAATTCTGATTGTTCGCTATATGGCTTTTTGAGCATGAGGTGTAATTTTTCACAGACTGAAAAGTCACCACCCTCCGCAGCATCGATTGCTAATTGTGCCATCCAATTTCGCAAAACATACTTCGGATTTGTCTTCAACATCACATCGCGATTTGGCTCGGAATTTACACGCGCCCACCACTTATTCAACCATGAATTCCATCTTTCCTTTGGAATTGAATCTTGGTCGTAGAATGCATAACTCAGATAATCAATGTTCGGCTCCTCGATTTTACATAAATCCCTGAAGAATATTGTCATGTCAGTCTCAACCTTTTGCAATAATTCATTCAGTTCTGCAATCAGTTCTGAATCACTTTCCTTGAACTTGTCCAGACCAAGTTTTGCTGCCCAAGTCTTGTTTATTGATTCCTCATAGCATGAAATATAGAATTCTAAAACCTCGGTTAATCTGTCAGTATTCTCAATGAGTGGTGAAATTGCTTCCAAAAATCTAGCAATGTTCCAAGCACCAATTTGAGGCTGTGCACCATACCGATATCTTCTGCGACTAGCATCTGTTGTATTTGGTGTCCATCCAGGGTCGTAGTCCTCAAGCCAACCGTATGGGCCGTAGTCAATTGTCAATCCATGAATTGACATATTGTCTGTATTCATCACGCCGTGGACAAATCCTACTCGCATCCAATGTGCGATCATCTCAGCAGTTGTCTTTGCAACAGTTCTCGCCCATTCGATGATGCCATCTTCATCGAAATTAAACTCAGGGAAGTGATTGGCAAGGGTATGTTTCACAATAGAATCGAGTGTATCCTTGTCACCCATCATCGCATGAATTTGGAAACTGCCTAAGCGAATGAAACTTGGAGCTACTCTGCAAACAATCGCTCCTGGCTCGAGTTGTTTATTCCCGTTGTAGAGTATGTCTCTCATTACCTGCTCACCAGTTGTGACAAGCGACAGTGCTCTAGTTGTCGGAACTCCAAGATGGAACATTGCTTCACTACACAAGAATTCTCTGATAGATGATCTTAGCACGGCTTTGCCATCAGAATGTCTAGAGTAAGGAGTTTCTCCAGAACCTTTGAGTTGTAATTCAAGCACTCCGTCCTTTGTTTGAACTTCACCGAGTGTTATCGCTCTACCATCACCGAGTTGGCCAGCCCAGTTGCCGAATTGGTGTCCACCATACCTCTGTGCGTATGTGTCCATGCCTTCCACTGGCTTACCACCACCCAGAACTTCTCCTTCTCCACGGTCAAGTCCCAAATCGTTGGCAACCTCATCAGACCATAGGCATAGTTTGGGATCAGGTGATGGTGTTGGTAAAACACGTGACCAGCAAGCGTTTGGGACTTGTCTGCTCCTTCCGCCTACCTCTTTGTCTCCAGGCGTTTCAGAGAGAAATCGATTGAGCCACTTTAGGTCTTTGAGTTGGCCCATGATTGCTTGGTGGGCTCCTTACTTTTCAAACTGTGTTAGGATAATGTTCATGTCGAGATGCGAAACCCACAATACATGAGCAGTAAGATATGGGTCATCAAAACAACCCTTCCAGAGTCTATGAATGATGAAGAAGTTGCATCATTCGCAAATGCTTTGATTGAAGCAGGAGCTGCATGTATTCAGCATCACAAAGTAACCTCTACCTACAAATGGGAAGATGAAATGAAGTCAGAATCAGAGTGGTCAATTCAAATTAAAGTCTCCAAGCAAAGCAAGCAAGCAGTTGCTGACCTACTTGCAGAAAGCCATCCTTACGATGTTCCTCAAATAATCATTAAGAAGTGGGAAGCAAGCGATGACTACCTAAACTGGATCAATCTAGAAAATTAAATTTGAATTACTCATTCAAGATTGATTCCAATCATTGTCAAAGGGTCGATTGATTGACTTAGAATCTGTCTAAGTTCGTCTTCTGTGCCTACCGAGTATAGCCCGTAATCGATGTCTTCCATCGCTTGTGGCAGGGTATTAGGGTCGACATAACCTTCAACATGCATGGTTTCATAAATTCTCAATAATAGCAATGCGTTGACATAATTTGTTAGTATTGGTTCAGAATTCTTGAGTTCGAATGAAATTGTGTTCATCTCTTCTGTAGCTCTGTGTTTATCTCCATGTCTAACCCTACGTGAAACAGAGCGAGCACTCTTCCTAAGACTCTTTGTAGTCTCTTCAATAATTAGTCGCTGCCCATCAACATGAGCACGTTTCTTGTCAATGATTTTTTGTCTCTCTTTAGGCTTGAGATTACAGAACTGTTCAAATTCATTAACGGTGTATAGCCACGGAATCATTCTTCTTCCTCCTTAGATTCAGGGGTAATAAATTCCTTCAATTTACCTTTGTACTTGCTCAGTATATCGTAGAAGTCAGTAGCTTCAACAGATGTGGAAACAGTAGCCTTCAAATCGTCAGGAACCATTTGAG
>JBMYVD010000079.1:0-4174 GCA_049606035.1 Candidatus Poseidoniaceae archaeon
GTTTCGGGTTCGCAGGACAAACTGATAGCTGCAGTTGGTATTTGTGAGGAGGCCACAGGAACATGGACGACTGACAAAACAATCAAAATCACTAGAAATCGAGATTTCATGTATCTCCATTTAGAGTCTAATATTTTGATATTGCCACGACCTATTCACAAGGGCCCCCGTTGTGTATGCGGGCGACTACAACGGTACCCATGCGAATGCCTAGAGGGTCAAGTTTTGGCGTTCCATCAAGAAATCAAACGTCAACTCGAAGAGTCCTTTTCCATCGACTACTGCATTCCATGCACCATGTCCGTGACCTTCGAGCGTTACGAGTTCGCTGTGAACATTCATGGAATCATAAATGTCTTGCAAGGCTAATGCTCCTTCGTATGGTGTTACGAGGTCTTTTCCATCACCATGAGCCATGAATAATTCTGGGTCATCAGCATCGTATCGATCAAACCCGTAAACCGCTTCAAAGACATCTAATTTTAACTTCGAACCCCAGAAGTAAACCATGCTCTTGACATCATATGTTTCATTCAAGTTAGTTGTTGCAAGGGTTGGGTCCTTGTCGATTGAGATTTCATCACGGAAATCTCCCATGTCTGATATTCCAAGTGCGATGGTTGTTATCGAACCTGCTGAAGCCCCTCCGACTGCAATTTGGTCTGTACTAACATTGTAGGTGTCTGCATTTGCGACTATCCATCTAAGGGCAGCTTTTGCATCTCTTTGGGCTGCATACATAGCAATTGATTGCTGAATTTGTTTGGTTGATTCGGCCCCAGTAAATGTATGCTCAACCCACTCCTTAGGTGCAATTCCGTCATAGTAATCGATGATTTCCTCATCGGACATTCCGTCAATATCACCTAACTCTTCTGTTGTCCTATAATCGATTGAAACGTAAACCCATCCACGAGAAGCATAGTACTTCCCCATCTCAATGATTTCCGGTTTGTGCTTGACTCCGCCAGTAAACCCTCCACCATGAATGAACATCAAGACTGGTCTGTCTGTTGAGTTTGTGTCTGGACAATAGATGTCCAACATAAGCGGAACAGCAGATGGTTCCGTGCTCGATTTTGTATGGGCAAGACCGCTAGCGTAAACGATGTCTTCGTACGCCAAAACTTCGTAGGGACCTGGCTCGTAAACAACCATTTCGTCGTTTCTGTCACCCTTTCCATTGCGTAAACATCCCGACAATGATACTGTAATCAATAAGACGACAAGAAAGAGGGCCTTCTTATTCATAATTTGTGTATCGGGCTAACACACTTATTTCTTCGGTAACAAAAGTGTGACCTTCAAACAACCCCGCTTGAAATGGATTTTAGCGTGGATATTGAATGAATCCTCTCCTACTCAACCTTGATATCCCATCAAAAATTAGGGGCGCCATGGGAGAAGAGAAATCGCCTTTCAATCTTGATGATTGGGGTTCTGATATCTCCGAAATCGAGGACTTATAATGCTAAAATCTCTTTATTGGCGAGTCAATTTTTTCCTAAAAAACAGGAAGTCAATTCGATTTGTCAATCGCCTTGGTAAAGACGTGAAAGCGGTAATCGTTGAGACTAAAAACGGCGTATTTGCGGTCGATCCAGCCGATTTAGTGGTTGGTGCAAAACTTAGGAAAGAGGGAGAATATGGAATTGGTGAGATAAAACAAATTTCACAATTTGTTGACAAAGATTCCTCGGTATTGATTGTTGGTGCTCATCTCGGTTCAATAGCCATACCAGTAGCAGATATTTGTTCTAAGTTAGTTGCAATAGAAGCCAACCCAAACAACTTCAAATTGTTAGAAACCAATGTGAAATTGAATAACACTTCAAACATTACAATACACAATATAGCAGCTAATGACAAGGAAGAGAAAATCAAATTCCAGTTAAATACAGTCAACTCTGGTGGCAGTAAAAGAGTCCCTGTCATCAACCGTTACGCCTACACCTATGATAATCCTGAAGTCATAGACATCGAAGCACACTCATTAGACAAGTATCTCTCAGACAAAGAATTTGATTTGGTGTTAATCGATATTGAAGGCTCGGAGTATTTTGCCATGAAAGGAATGGCTGATATTTTATCGAAAACCAAAACCCTGATTGTGGAATTTTTACCACACCACATAATCAATGTTGCAGGAGTTGAACTTTCAGATTTCCTTGAAAATATCCCTAAGCATCTAACAAAGCTAACCATCCCTAGCAAAAACAAAACATGCCCCAGGGATGAAGGCATAGTTACCTTACAACAAATGTTCCAATCTGGTCAAGGTGATGAAGGAATAATCTTCCACAATTGATCTAGATTCCTCTAGTTGCAAGGCCTCCCCTGTTTCCAGAGGAGGCTATGCAAATCGTACTGTGCGTGAATTAATCACGCAGCAGGCTGCCAATCGGTGCCGTTCCACCATAATAGCATACTACCGTCGTCCATCTGGCGCCATGTGGATGATGGAAGCATGCTAGATTGGACAAATCCAACTCTCGAAGAGGAATAAGTCAAATCCCGATGAAGACCCTTATTTCTAAATGCGCTGCAAGATACCTCCTTATTTTCGCTCGCCTTTTTCTACACATGGCGTTATTCGAATATCCCGCAAAAATCATCAATGCAAATGCGGTTGATATTGTGCCGGGGAAAAGTTTGAATCAAATACGCAGATTGTCTAACCATGGATGAATTCGATGAGTTTGAATTGTATTTCAGTGACAAAACGTTACACTTTCCTGCCAATGGTTGGGTTCACATGATTGGATTTTTCTTGTTGATTGCTGTTGTAGCATTTGGTTCATTTTTCTTATTCACTGCCTATATTTCGGACATTCCTGTTTCTGAAATCATTTTTGGAGAGACCCTACCGTTCTGGCTAATCCCTTCTGTAATCACTTACTTGTGTTTTTCATATCGTATAGGAATCAACCGAGATAAGGAATCGATCACCGTATGGAAGGAATTTTTACTATCACGATTCAAATATTCGGTCAGAAGCTTCCCAATCGAAACCCTAAGCGTTGAGGAGCGGATAGAAACTGGGGCATCTGAGGACATGGAGGGTTACATTGTAATCACAACACTGCACAGTAACGACCAAGAGGTAATGACTTATCCTGGCCACAAAAAAGCCATCGAAGAGTTCATTCCAGAGTTATTGGTGTGAAATTTAATTTTCAAAATCCATCTGGTAAATCGCCACCTCGGAGAACATCACCGTCACTTTCTAAATCGCTACTACCGCCTAACCTCGGGCTCCACATACTCTTTCCTGAGAGATAGGCGGAAAGCCCAAAGTACCCAATGTAACTAAAAACAAAACTAACAATCCCTGATACAAATAGCAAGAAAAAAGCATCTTCGCCCTCGAATGCGATGAATAATCCAACTCCAATACCGGAAATGATTATTCCAATTATCGAGCTCAATAAAGGGAAAATCAAACCGAATTCCCCAAGGTATGCTCCGGTTTCATTGTGGTATACTTTTCTTACAAATCTCCTTTTCTGAGTTTGTCTTTCGGTTTCAAGTTCGGTTTCAAAAGGGCCAAATGAAAAATCTCTATCCTGCCATGAATCGCTCATTTAGGTCAAGATTTCCTAGACACCAATCCGTATAGTATTTGGCCCAACAAATTGGCATGGAGATATCCTAATGGAACATATCTAGACAATCGATGCGAAGCCTCCCCTGTTTCCAGGGGAGGCTATGCAAATCGTATTCTGCGTGAACTGATCACGCAGCAGGCTGCCAATCGGTGCCGTTCCACCAGAGCATGCTTCCATCATCCATCTGGCGCCATGTGTGTCCAGCATCATCTGTCCACTGTTGCAAGACTTGAGGTTCTGCAACAACAGGTTGTGCTACTACAGGCTCAACTACAGGTTGTGCGACTGCTTGAGCCTGATATGTTGGCTGGGCAGCGGCAACAGTTTGTGTAGGATAGGTTGCTTGGGTTTGAGTTGCGTAACTCGTAGTAGTGGTCTGCCCGCTGGATGGCTGGGCGGTGAAGATTGTTCCCTCATTCATCGACATTGGGTTGCTTACTCCGCCTTGAGCGAAATCCTTGCTAATGTCTCCACCAGCCTCTCCTCTTCTCAAGAATAGAAGACCTCCAACTCCTGCTAGAACCAGAATTCCAAGTCCGATGTATAGGTAATTCATCCAACCGCTG
>JBMYVD010000080.1:0-4168 GCA_049606035.1 Candidatus Poseidoniaceae archaeon
TGGCGGAATGAATGTGTTTGTCATTTACAAACCAAGTGCTACCGTTGCCTTGAGTGGTGGTGCCAGCATTACCACCTGAAGGACTTACATCATGATACCAAGAGATTTCAGCCATTGGCTCGCCAACAGTGGCCACGACGTTATCTCTGCTTGGAGATAGATTATTGCTTGAAGAGTTGGAAGTGGAGCCACCGGTTTCCAGTAACTCATTTTCTTCATCAAAATTCAAACTGAAATTCATGTTCTCAGTGTATCCTACTTGTGTCATCAGTACCATAATCACAGAGAGAAATACTGCTCTAAATCGTCCGTCTTGGCTTACGCTGGCTGCCATATCACCAGCAATCAGTTCATTACCTACATCCTTTCCCCTATGATAACAGGGTTTTCATGGAATTAAGACAAATGATAATGACAATCAGCCAATTACAAAGTTCTGGTTTACGAGGCGCTGTAATCTATGATTACTTTGAGAGAATTACTTTCATTCTTGCCGATAAAAGCCCTGAGAATGGCGTATTCAGAATGCTTGCTAGACTCGATTTCAAGCCAGGCACAGAGCCAACTGAAGTGCCTAGGGATGCTGGAATGAATATTATCAAATTCTATCACCGTGATGAGAATTCAGGCCTTGCAACAGTCGATTTCTATGGGCCAATTCTGGGAACTATAATGCAGGTAGACGGTTGTTGGTTCCATAATCAATCATACATCGATGAAAAAGACGGAGCTTACTTCACATTCATTGGAACCAAAAAAGCACTTTCTGATTACAGAAAAAGAATGAAGGCACTACTTCCTGAAGACATTGGTCTAAAGGTTACCAGCAACATGAAAGCCGATTTTATGATGACTCCATCATTGTCAAAGCGCCAGTCTGAAGTCCTCAGTGTTGCAGTACAAATGGGATACTATGACCAGCCGAAGAAGTGTAACCAAGCGGATATTGCAGAAGTAATCGGTATCAGTCAAGGCACTGTTGCAGAGCATTTGCAACTTGCAGAATCAAACATCATGAACGGATGGTATCGTCAATTGAACTGATCAGAGACACAAGAGTCGGTCTAATCCTCTGAAGGAACTTCGGATTTATCCCACTCAGTCCACTCTTCAGCACCCTTCTCACGGCGCCACCAAGAGCCTTCCTCGTCCTCTCCCCATTCGACTCCGTCGTCGTCTTTGCGGTAGTCCTGCATCCACTTTTCTTTGCCCTTCTTCTTGTCTGAAGGCTTGGTTCTGGCAGGTACAACTTCGACTTTATCCTTCTTTTTCCAAAGCGCAATGATTGCTACCAGAACTAACAGTAGGAGCAAGATGATTGGCAGACACCATAGGAATCCGATACCCTCTGGCTCAGGAGCACAGTTTCCATTGCTATTGAATTCTGGATAGTCATCAGCATCGAGTGGGTCGCTGCCACAGTCGACTTCAACTTGGTCCTCAACGTTGTCGTTATCGTCATCAGGGTCCTCAACTAAGTTGAGTGCATTTCCACCAGCAGGTATCTCATCAGGCAAGCCGTCCTTGTCAGTATCCTCTACGACTCCAAGTTTCATTGGAACCGATAGCGTGTATCCATCAACGCTTGCAATCAGTGTGAAGGAGGTTAGTTGCATTGTACCGTTTGGTCTTCCGCTCACAACACCGGTGTACGGGTTAACCGACATACCCTCAGGCAGTGCAGGTCCTATGCTGTAGGTTGCGCCAGGTATGGTGTAGGTTGGAGTGATCTTTGGCATGTAACTATCATTGCTAATCCAAACCGGGTCAAGTTCGAAGTCGTACAGGTAATCATAGACTGCGATTTCAACATCAATCGAGTAATCGCCTAATGGATTGTATGCAGTAATTGTGAAGGTTGTTTCAGGGATATCTTCGGTTGCAACTCCCCAAATAGTTCCGTTCAATTCTCCAAAGAATAGTCCAGCAGGTAGTTGTGGGCTAATCGAGAAGTTCTGTATCTCTCCACCTGTAGAGATTACAGTTAGCGGGAAGTCATTCATCTCAGTATCGACATAGAATGCGAATTCAGTGCTGGTGTATTCGAAGGTTGGTATGTTATCTTCCACCGTGATATTGATGGTTGTTGATGCAGAGCCTCCGGAGTTGTTCGCCCAAATTGTGTATTCGATCTTGCTTGTCAATTCGGTTGGGTGTCCCCAAATTGTAGCATTGCCGTATCCGAAGTACATTCCTGCAGGTAGTTCTGGATGGATTGCTACTGTGACAAACGGTCCACCTCCGTGGATTGCTTCGATGGATATCATCTCAGTATCGTTCTTGAGTACGATTTGACTTAGGTTGTAAGCGATGGTTGGGATTTGGTCATTCACCATTATGGAAATGTTAGAAATTACAGTTCCACCGCTGTTATTTGCATAGATTGTCAGGTACTGCCATTCGTGGTACAACTCGGTTGGTATTCCCCAAATTGTTCCATTTTCTGTGCCGAAGAATAGACCGGCTGGTAGAGTTCCGTTAATCTCCCAAGAGGTGATGTTTCCAGCACCGACCAAGTTCGGGGTTAGTGGCAAGAAGTCCGAGTTATTCTCGTTCTTTGTTAGAACCATGTTCAGGTGGTTGTATCCAATTGCGTCAGGAACTTGGTCGACAACTGTAACGTTGAACATAGCCATCGAAGAGCCGCCCGAGTTATTCGCCCAAACGGTGTACTGAGTCTTAACCATCAACTCGGTTGCGATTCCTGAAATCGTTCCGTTTTCGCTGCTGAAGTTGAGTCCTGCTGGTAGTTCATGGCTGATTTCCCATGTTACGATTTCTCCAGGTCCATCTAGTATTGGCAACATTGGTAGAGAACTGCTGTTTGTGTTATTCATCAACACAAGGTCGCCAGAATAGGTTAAGTTCGGTAACTGGTCGATGACTGTGATGCTGATTATTGCGTATCCAACTCCTCCAGAGTTGTTTGCCCAAATCGTGTAATTGACCGGTATGACTTGTAGTTCAGTAGCGATTCCCGAAATCGTTCCATTCGTACTGCTGAAGTTCAGACCGCTCGGTAGAGCTGGCCAAATCTCCCATGTCTCAGCCATGCCATCATTGTACAGGACTGGTACCATCGGCATCTCAGAACTTGCAGTATTGTTGACCAGTGTCACATTGTACGGGATGTACTCGAAGTCCATCACCGGCTCAACAATTGTGATGTTAATCATGTGCGAAATCGAACCACCCGTGTTATTTGCATACACGGTGTAATTTGTTCTCGTCATATTGTATTCTGGAGTTCCTGAAATCGTACCGTTAGTGAAGTTCAGTCCATCAGGTAGTGCTGGCCAGATTGCCCAACTGTCGATGATTCCGGTATGTGTTGGAATCAGGTCGGTCATAGTCACATTTCTTGTTAGTGTGATATTCTCAGGAACATACTCTAGTGTTGCAATGATGTCATAGATTGTGATGTTGATGTAAACGATGTGAGAGCCTGCAGTGTTGTTTGCCCAGACCATGTACATCGTTCTGTTTTGCACCTCTGTTGGTAGACCAGAGATGTTTCCATTTTCATCTAGTAAGATACCAACTGGCATTGCTGGAGATACTTCCCAAGATACGATCTCGCCACCGGTGACGGTTGAGGTTACGTTGGCCATTGCGGTATTGTTGACCAGCATCAAATCAAGCACTGAGTAGTTGAATGCTGGATATTGATGCAAGACTGTGATGTTGATATTGGCAGTGATTGAACCACCGGAGTTATTTGCCCAAATTGTGAACATTGTCGTGTTCATTCTCTCAGTTGGTATGCCCCAAATCGTTCCGTTATCGCTACCGAAGCTCAATCCGCTTGGTAAATCAGGGCTGATGCCCCACTCGAGGATTATTCCAGAGCCGTTCAGCGTTGGTGCCAATGGCAGGGATGGACTCTGAGTGTTATTGAGCAGAGTTAGGTTCTCTGGGAAGTAGGATAGAGTTGGTAACTCATCAACCACAGTGATGTTGAGGTAGCCTACACTTGTTCCTCCGCTGTTGTTGGCCCATACCATGTAGGAGGTTTGTGGCCACAATTCGGTAGGTGTTCCAGAAAGCACACCGGTCTGGTTGTTGAAGGTCACACCACTTGGTAGAGTACCGTTGATTGCCCAAGAGACAACAGCTCCACCAGTATTTGTCTGATAGTTGACTGATCCAGGCTGGAGAGCAATCAACC
>JBMYVD010000081.1:0-4130 GCA_049606035.1 Candidatus Poseidoniaceae archaeon
CGCTTGCTGATGTGTCGTCAATATGTAACTTCGTCCAAGAAGAAGAAGAGGTACAGGAAGAAGAACATGTTGCGTATCTCAACGAATGCGTACCGGATGAAGTTCTGTTACCATATGCAATGTGCACTTCATCGTCAGAATCGACTGCAATCACAGGGTAGAATCCCAGATTTCCAGTTTCGAGGCTTGTTACTGTCCAAGAAGAAGCAGAACTACAGGAAGAAGAACAAGTCGCATATCTGAGAGTATTAGGAGGGAGGAGTGAAGTAAGACCAATGCCGTATGCGATGTGCAAGGCCCCGCCTGAATCGATTGCAATAGATATCCCGTTGTGCCAAACACCACCGGAATCAATGGTGGTTTTTACCCAAGTCCCGCTCGCATCCGTGGCGTATCTGAGTTTGTCTAGCCCTTGTGTATCAGCCCAATAAACTACATGCTTGAATCCGTCTGAGTCTATGACCATAGAAACTTCATTTCCGACTTCATAATTGTTAACAGATGTCGAGTCAATGATGTGAGAAGGAATCGCACCGCCTGAATTGGTCGGTGTCGCCGTCGGCGACATTGCAGTGTTATTGGTCAGAACAAACCAGTCTGGATTGTAGGAGATATCAGGAGCCTCATCATTAACAGTGATGTTCACCGTTGCATTTACTGAACCACCGCTGTTGTTCGCCCAAATGGTGAACGTCTTGAGCGTCATTAAGGAGGTCGGTGTTCCCCAGATTGTTCCGTTGCTTGTTCCGAAGGAAAGACCACTTGGCAGAGTTGGTGAAATCGCCCAAGAGGTAATTGCACCAGAACCAGTTACAGTAGCATTCAGCGGCAAGTCGCTACTGGTCTGATTCTTGGTCAGTGTCAAATTCTCAGGTGAGTACGATAAGCCAGGCAACTGGTCAATCACTTCGATGGTGATGGTGGTCGTATTGACGCCACCGCTATTCCTTGCTGTTATCGTGTAGGTTGTATTGGTCGACAACTCAGTTGGTGTTCCTGAGATTTTACCCGTGCTGATATCCAAACTTAACCCTGCAGGCAAGGGTGGACTGATGGAGTAAGCATAAACAATCGATGATGGTTCAATCGCGAGATACCTAAGGGATTTATCCGTACTACTTGTGTGATAGGAGATGTGCACGCGGTCGTTGGAATCAAGAACCAGATCCCGCTCAGTACCACCTTTTGTGTCAAACGTGGTGTTGGTCCAAGACGATGATGATGTACATGAAGAAGAACAGGTCGCATAAGCAAGTTTAGAGGCTCCAAAGGAAGAACCCTTTCCATACGAAATATAGAGATGGTCGTTGGAATCAAGAGCGATTTCCCCCTTTCCGAATGGAGTTGCTGTGTCAACCGTGGTATTGGTCCATGATGATGCTGATGTACATGAAGAAGAACAGGTCGCATAGGTCAGATTACCGTTGAGCCCATAGGTTATGTGAATACCGTTGTTTGAGTCAACAGCAATGGATTGTCGAGACAAGAAAGTGGTGGTATTGGAGGTATCGATCTCAACTATAGACCACGATGATGCCGATGTGCATCCAGAAGAGCAGGTCGCATAGTTGAGGTCAAAGGTTGGGTTGCCGTAGCCCTCTCTGTAAAGCATGTGTATACTGTTGTTGGAATCGGTTGTCATTGATATACTGGAAATAACAATTGTCGACGAGGTAAGAATCGAGGTTGTGGTCCAAGACGATGCTGTTGAACAAGAAGAGGAACAGGTCGAATGCTGGAGCGAGGCACCCAGCGAGCTACTTGTCGAATGAGAAATGTGCAGTGTACCGTTGGTATCGATCGCAATATTGTTGTGATACCCCCCCGAGCCTACCTGAACTGAACTCCATGACGATGCAGATGAACAAGATGAAGAGCAAGTCGAGTAAATGAGAGAGCCGCTATTTTTCTTGAAAGAATAACTGATGTGAATGGTATCGTTAGCGTCAATGACAATTGAGGCTCCGTTGGATTCGTAGAACTGGGATGCCGTCGCCATCAGCGTCGCCACCCATGAACCATTGGCATTGGTTGCGTAATACAGAGAATAGTACTGATATCCGCCAAAGTAGACAACATGTGCGACGCCATTCGAATCAACAGCCATAGAATTAGATCTCCCTTCTCCCCACCCAGAGCCAACTTGCGACGGTTGGTCAATAATTCCAGACGGAATCGCACCACCAGAATTGGTCGGTGTCGCCGTCGGCGACATTGCAGTGTTATTGGTCAGAACAAACCAGTCTGGATTGTAGGAGATATCAGGAGCCTCATCATTTACAGTGATGTTCACCGTTGCATTTACTGAACCACCGCTATTGTTTGCCCAAATGGTGAACGTCTTGAGCGTCATCAACGAGGTCGGCGTTCCCCAAATCGTTCCGTTGCTTGTTCCGAAGGAAAGACCGCTTGGCAGAGTTGGGGAAATCGCCCAAGAGGTAATTGCACCAGAACCAGTTACAGTAGCATTCAGTGGCAGGTCGCTACTCTGTTTGTTGATGGTCAGCGTCAAATTCTCAGGAGAATAGGATAATGTCGGTATTTGGTCATTAACTGTAATGTTCAGGTAAGCGATAGTTGAACCGCCTGAATTGTTCGCCCAGACCATGTAGGCTTGAGTAGGCCACAATTCAGTTGGGGTTCCTGAAAATGTACCAGTGCTCGTACTGAATGAGATTCCTGATGGTAGCGAAGTGTTGTTCAGAGCCCATGAAGTAATGGCTCCTGAGCCTGTTATGGTAGGCGCAAGAGGCAGGTTGGAACTTGCTGTGTTATTTGTAAGCGTCAGATTTTCTGGCGAGTAGGAAACGGTTGGAACGTTGTCAATTACTTCGATGGTGATGGTTGTTGTATTCACACCACCGCTGTTCCTTGCAGTAATCGTGTATGTTGTATTGGTCGACAACTCAGTTGGAGTTCCAGAAATCTCTCCTGTGCTAGTGTTGAAACTTAATCCTGCAGGTAGGTCAGGGCTAATCGAGTAGCCATAGATATTCGAAGAAGAATCGACAGATAGATGTCTTAGGTCGTCATTTGTATCATCATATATAATGTGAGCAACATCGTTGGAATCAATGGCTAATGAGATGTGTGGAGAGTGGCCGATGCTACTGCTATCGAGTGTGTTTTTTGTCCATGAAGATGCAGATGTACACGAAGATGTACAATATGCGTGTTTGAGTTCGTAAGGCGACTGATTAAGCCTGTAGGCAACATGTAGACCATCGTTGGAATCAACTGCGATCTCTCCCAATATGAATGGTGTGCCACCCGTAGTTGTTGTTCCGTCTACAAATGTTGAGGACCAAGAAGCAGTTGCACAAGAAGAGGCACAGGTCATGACGGAAAGGCCCACTGATGAAGAATAACCGCCGTAAATTGCAATATACAGTCGGTCGTTGGAATCGATGGCCATTGAAGTGGTCGCAGTATAGCCATAGCCACCGACAGTAGTTAACGTACGATTGGTCCATGCAGAGGTGGATGTGCATGAGGATGAACACTCAGCATACTTCAACGAATGAGTTTGATAGGAGGTATAACGATATGAAATGTGGATGCCGTCGTTGGAATCGATGGCGATCGAAGAATGGCGTCCTACATCAGCTGATGAGTCAATGGTGATGTTGTCCCAATTGCTTGCGTTTGTGCAATTGCTTGAACAAGTTGCATACTTGAGGTCATCATTGCCATTATCATAGTAGGAAATGTGAATTGCATCGTTGGAATCAATTGCAATAAATGTGTCCAATCCGACATTAGATGTTGTGTCAACAGCAACTTTGTCCCAATTACTTGCGTTTGTGCAATTGCTTGAACAAGTGGCATACTTCAGGTCTTGATTAGTGCCATCATAATAGGAAATGTGGATAACATCGTTGGAATCGATGGCTATTGAAGTGTGTTGCCCAATATACCCCGTTGTTTCGATGGAAACACTAACCCAAGAACCGGATTTATCCGTCATGTACTTTAGATCATAATTGGTACTATCAAAGTATGAAATGTGCTTGTAGCCATTTGAATCAATTGCAATTGAATTATGTTCACCAACACTGCCTGTAGAGTCGAGCAGATTTGTTGGAACTGTACCGCCCGAATTGGTCGGTGTGGCGGTTGGCGACATCGCC
>JBMYVD010000082.1:0-4105 GCA_049606035.1 Candidatus Poseidoniaceae archaeon
TCATGGCACCAGGCGCCGTGATGGTTGCAGGTTTGGTCACAAGAAGGCAAAACGGGCACATCGCAATCGCTGGCCCAGCCGTTAATTTCAGCCTATTCTTGATTGGAATACCACTTGGTGGAATCATCCTCGGCCTAACAGGTGCAACGGAATCAGCTGCTTACCTTGAATCAGGTGCAATCAATCTCAAGGCAATGATATTCGATATCGTATACTTCTGGATTTTTGCTAATTTAGGATTGGGATTCTTCAACATGATTCCGTTTGGACCATTGGACGGTGCTAAGATTAAGGATTGGAGCGAGCCAGTTTGGTTCGTCAGCTTCATGACGTTTATCGCTTTGATTTACATGTGGTGGACTGGAGTATTCAGTCCAATCGATGACGTTACACTTCGTATCGCAGAATGGTTTTGATCATTCTTCGAGGTAAGCATTCCTAACCGGATTTTCATCCAAGTGGAAGAACGAATAAGTCGCCCACCAAGTGATTGTGTCTAAAGCATCAACTAGGTTACTAGTTCCACTCTGCTCTTCACCGTAGTCCTTACCTGTTGTATCCATCCAGTCTTCCATTTCTTCTAGAGTGTCACATGTTTGGTGGTAACACCAGTATCCGTCTACAAGTCCACCGAATCCCATGGTTACTGTTCCTAGGTTATCTTGGAATGTAGCGTGGTCAGACCTTGCAGTTGTGTCCTCGTAAACGATGATTTCAGGCCTGTCTTTAGCTAGCCAATCATCGACCTTCCACGTGTCAGCAGCATGACCTTCTCCGACTAGAGTAGACATTTGCTCTTCAACACCAATTGCATCAGAACCAATCCACAATGCTAGGTTTACCATTCCTGGCTGATTCATTATGTCATGGTCTAGGCTTGGTCCGATGTATACTCTCATTGGCCAGACTTCCTCATCCTTCGGATATCCATCAGGGTCTATTTGCGGGTCAGGGTCACAATTAGGATCGCCACCTCCATGGTTTCCACCACAAGGTGCACCACCGCCGCCCGGCCAATTTACACCAGCCATGTCGAGATTGACATAATTCGTAACTTCGACATTTGGATTGTCTTCTTTGACCCATTCATCAGTCCAGTAATCACTTCCTCTCTTGCCGCCTTCTTCACCCGACCACAAGCAGAAAACCATCGTATTCCTCGTACTGTATGTCGCCATTGCTTCCGCCACGGTTAGTACCATACTTGTTCCAGCAGTGTTGTCATAAGCACCGACTCTAGTTCCGTAAGTTCTTCCGAAGATGTGTGGATCGAGAAGCGCGCCATTCACAGGCGGGGCGATGTCGAAATGCGCTCCGAAAACCATCCACTTGTCAGGGTCAACCTCTCCAAATCTGTAACCACATACGTTGTACGCTTCTGGATTCTGAGCACCGGTTTCGGTTGAGTCGTAGACGAAGCGTTGGACTATAACTTCCAATCCGAAACTATCTAGCGTCTGAATGAGATATTGAGCCGCATCTTCGTACGCAGCATTACCTTGTCCTGCCCATCTGTCCAAGTATCCAACAGCACCATCTGCTAAATCGGTTGGGTCTGAAGTCTGGTCAGACAGCATTGAGAGATAATTGTAAGTCGTTCTACCGTTTACAATACCTGTTGAGTGGCGACCACCATCTGCTTCAGAGTATGCCGCAGCATTAAGTCTGTCAACAGACAATCGGATAGCCAACACATCTCCACCGTTACCGCTTGCAGGAAGTACTGCATCTAGCGAAGTATTCGATGAAACTCTAACTATTCCTTGATTGTCTCCGCTTTCAAAACCATCTCTTGCATACCAAGTTCTCCAAGATTCATCAAGGTCTCTAATTGGCCAATTCTCTCTACCAAATTCGCCGACAAGTACCACTGCGGTATCGGTACGTGGTGGTGCTAGAACGTTCAACTGAACGGACTCCCCGGCTTTGAGATCTACAACGGTAGAGTTCTGTACAAATCCATTCTCAGGATTCATGATTAGGTATGGAACGAAAGCAGAAAGGTCCGATTCTGCACTTATTGTCACTCCTTGGAAGACACCACCACTCAGAACTTTGGGCGTGATTGTAACATCGCCCTCGGAAACCGACGTATCAACATCCTCTCCGAAGCACCCGCTCAACGGTGCGAGACAGAATAACAATGCAAGAAATCCTGCAGTAAACGCTCGCTGCATGAACTCGCGTACAGGTCCTTCTTTCTGAATGCTGCGATTGCTCGTTAACATGATTTTCAGATTTACATTTACTTTTATCGCGCTGTGTTTTGAAATTGGCTTGATAGGCAAAGCACTGTCATAATACCATGTCCAGGCCACTACCTGTCCCCCATCAGGCTCTTATTGACGAGGTTCAGATACTTCCTAGGAAAGGTATGCTGTACCAATTGCAGGGACCGGGACACTCCGGTAAGAGCATGAGAGAATTTGCCGAGGCTTGGACTGCAATGACTCTAATGAATGGTGATTATGTTCACTGGATTGACGGTGCTTGCAGATTTAATCCGGCAAGAATCATCCAAACATTCCCACACACATTACCCGATTGTGAGCAGTTATTGCACGGTTTGTTTGTTGGACGCGGATTTACGGTGCACCAATTTTCTCATTTGATACAAAGATTGCAAGCGGAAATTAAGATTACGAAGGCCAAACTGATTGTAGTCGATGGCCCAATCACAATGCATTTAGATTCACAGATTGGCAATTATGAGGCGAGATCATTGTTTAGAAAAACAATCGATTTGTTGAAAAAAATTGCAGATGAGAACGACGTCGGCATCGTTTTGATTACATCCTCTAAAGCCTATTCAAAACGCCATTCTAATTTATTGACAATGGTCAAAAATAGATGTCAAGCATCTCTTTTAGGAAAGAGAAGACGTATTCAGGGCCAGAATAAAATGTGGCTTTTGCACATGCCCACCAAGTCTTCTGGATACAGAAAAGAAGCCACTCCTCAACAGACTTTGTATGAATCAATAAGCAGAGTCATCGATACTAGGCTTAGAATTGAAAGCGTCGAAGAAATCGAATAGTGTGTATTTTCTCTGCCCCTGTCGTATTTCTTCATCACTCCATCCAAATGGACCGAGTATGGCCCAAATTGCTCTTATTGCTAGGTTTTGATAGTAATCAGAATCTATCTTTAACCTTGAATTTTCAGACAATTCTTCCAGCAGAACAACTCTCGATTCAGGAACACCGGGAGAGGATTTTGTAGCGACAAAACGAACCTTTCTTCCAGGCAAGATGTCTTGGCCAAGTCTTCTAGCTCTAATCAAAGCCTGCTGGGTATTTGTGGAAACAGAAAAATCCTGAATTCTCTTAGTGACCCGTCTAGTAACAACCAAATCTTCTGGATTTATTTTTCCAGAATTTAGAAGGCCGATTTCATCATGTAACATTGTAATTATTTGTTGTTGGACCATAATAGAATCGTACTTGCTTTCACTATCCAAATTATCTTTCAAAATCCCAAGTGAATTTTTTTGTAATGCGGTAATCCATCTACAGGTCGAATGTTGCCTTGCCTCAATCCCTCTAAGTTTGAATCCATTTTGTCCGTGCGCCCAATATTTAGTCAGCGAACCGGCACCATGCATCCTGCTTGGTAAGAATCCAATGAAGTCGTAGATGTCCTCAAATTCTAGTGGAATTCCGATTAATTTAGACACCTTTTCGGACAACTGCATAGCAGCATCTATTTTCTCCTCACGAGTTTTCAGATTCTTATTTTCAATCCAAACACAATCGACTATCGCGTGTAATACATTCCACCCTTCATCTTCAGCAATGGAGATAGTTGCAAGCAATATGTCTCTTGCCCATGCACAAATCGCTTCATGGGCTTCAATTCTTCCAAACCTCGCATTCTTGTAACCGGTATAGCCGAAGCAAGTAACTAGCAACCATTTGAGTGCATTTTGTTGTAAATCAAACAAATCCCCCTTTCTTTTTCTCTGGCTTTTCAATTGCATTCTTCTTTCGATTATTGGAGCGACAACCCTTCCAAGAAAGCCGTGAGTTCGAGCACAGGTATGGGTTTTCAGTCCTGGGACTTGTAGTGCAGAAGCGTTTGCAGAAGGGAAAATTTTGGATGAGAA
>JBMYVD010000083.1:0-4008 GCA_049606035.1 Candidatus Poseidoniaceae archaeon
CCGATTATTAGTAAAATGAACATTAGATATGTCATTATTTCAACTCCTGCAACACTATCATTTTTCAACAGCATCATACGAGAAAATGCATCTGCAGGGGCTGTTCCACTGTCAGAGGTTACGAAGGTGTGAACCGATGATGCCCATACACCGCCCGCTCTGGTAACTAGAGTAGCGAATAGCGCAAGGGCACCAACGACTAAACCTGCGCCAATCCACCCTTTGTCACTGACCTTGCCCGGCCTGGTTCGTAAATGAGATACCCCAACCAAAGCCAACCAAGGTAGGAAAGAACCGGTTTCTACAGGATCCCATGCCCAATAACCTCCCCAATCTAATATCAGATAGGCCCAGAGACCGCCAAGGCCGATTCCTATGGTAGTAATCAGCAAGCCTGGCCTGGTCAAAGCGATGATTCTATCACCAATTCCTTCAGTTTCTTTGGTAAATATCCCTGACAATGAAATCGCAGTTATGAAGATACAAAATGAATAAGCGAGGAATATTATCGGTGGATGGATGACCATCAAATCAGTTTGCAGCAACTCATTTAGCCCAGAACCAAAGAAGAATTCTGGTGTCTCCTTGAAAGGATTGAGTACGATAGCAATGAGGAGTAAAGTGAGTGAGAAACCAAACATGATTCGCTGTCTAAAATCACGGGCGATGGTGGATTCTGTAGTTTTCCCTTGCATTGGTTTGCGCCATATCCAAGATAACAGGGAAAGCCAAACCACCCACATTAGAATTGGTCCTTCACGAGCTGCCCAAGTTGCAGCAAAGCGATATTCGAATGGCAATGATTCTCCGCCAAAAGCAACTACGTACTGTATCGAAGTATCGTTAACAATAAATCTACTCACCAGAGCAAAAAATGGCAAGGCAAGACATACATGGGCAGCGATGGCGCCAAGTACAGACTTCTCATACAGTGATGGTTGAACAAACAATACGATTGCGGCGAGGCATGCAATCCACAATGTAGCCTCCCACATAGCCTTCGCTACCTCTGTATCTTGATGGATTTATCTCTCGTAATAATCTGTGTATGGATAATTACCAGCCAAAGTGCTTGGCTCGACTGTATCCAAACGATAGAAGAACAGATATCACTCGCTTGGTTAGTAGTGCGGGCTTCCTAACAAGAATCTTCAAACCGATTCCCAACTTTTGGAATGGTGACATATTACCTAACTCATCAGGTAAACAGCGAGCCATTGTCGACATTTCCTCATCGGTCAATTCATACAACGCAGTCTTGCCTTTCAATATTTTATGATAAGGTGGGAAACGCTTCTTCCACGCTGATTCGTAAGCCATCAATGAAGCTTTAGACAAATCATTGGCTGTAATTGCTTTGGCAATCACGTTTGCTGCTTCTCGACCGGACCACAAAGCGAGATGTGATCCTCCTTCAAACAATGGAGAGGTAAATCCTGCTGCATCTCCAACGAGTATGACGCCATCTTCAACTGTCACTTCTCTAGGTCCTGATATGGGTATAGTCCCACCGAATGGCCTAACTTTTACAGATTGGTCACGCCATTGCGGATTGACCATTGGTTTACCGTCCAAGTAAGTGTCTTGAATGAACTTATCAAGGTACTTTATTGCCCCCTTTTTGTCAGTAGTTACCAAACCGACATTAGCTCTCTCGCCTTTCTTTGGTATCATCCAAACATAGCCATGCGGAGAATATTGTGGCCAGAGATAAAAGTCAAGGTAGCCGTCGTTTTCAACATCGGTCATTTCGTACTGGAACCCAGCAATAACTTCCACTTCAGTTCCCATGTCAAGTAGTTTTGATGATGCACCTGCGACACCTGATGCATCTATCACGGCTTTACAATAAATCGGGAAATTTTCACCTTTTCCATCGATTTTCCAATTGGAAAATTGATTTTCGCTATTGTAAATTCTTTCCATAGATGTTACTTTGTGGCTTAAATGCAGAGTAGAGCCGAGAGTTCCCGCCTCATCCATCAACCACTGTTCAAACAAGTGCTTCTCAAGCACATATCCGGGCTCCGTTAGCAGTTTTTCTGTTCCATCGGGGAAAATCACTCTAATTCCCTTCACATCAAGGGCTTTAACGTGGTCTGGAATTTCTAAATCTAGATTTTGCACCGCCATTTCTGAAAGACATTCCCCACAGTGAACTGGTACACCAACAGATGGATCGGCCTCTACTACTACCGTCTTGAGACCTGCTCTAGCACTATGAATTGCTGCTGAACCGCCACCAGGTCCCGCCCCGATGACTAAAACATCGACCATATCGGCCTCTTCTGCCATGACCTTGCTAGCCATAATCAGTCCATCAATGAAGCGGTTGCAACAACATGGAATACTACGCAGGTTCAAAGGTATAATCGTGCTGGGAGGGGCGTGGCTTGGAAGACTCTGAAGCGCTGGATGCATCACCTCGAGTCGAGAGGCGAGATGCTGCGTATATCTCGACCTGTTGATGTCGAGTATGAAGCAGGGGCGATAGCAGACCTACTGGTAAAGAATGGCGGGCCTGCAGTTTTGTTTGAACAACCACGACTTGCAGATGGTTCAATTTCCAAAATCCCACTTGTGATGAACATCTTTGGCAGTAATGACAGAACCTTGAGAGCGCTTGGAGCATCTCATGAGACCGAAGTTGGCGACAGGATGGTGGCCATGATGAAACCTGACATTGGTGCTTACATGAGAGCACCTTGGAAGGCATTACCGTTGGTAAGAGATGCTCTTGCTATGCCACCTAGAAAGAAATGGCGCGGCAAGTGTCAAAGGGTTCGGCTAGATACTGATTTGACCAAGTTACCAATTCCAAAAACCTGGCCAATGGATGGCGGTCCATTCGTCACCTTACCCCTAGTAGTAACCAAAGATCCAAACTCCGGTGAGCACAACCTGGGCATGTACCGAGCTCAAGTATTCTCTGAGAAGGAAATCGGCTTACACTGGCAAATTCACAAGCACGGAGCTGACCATGCAGCAGCAACTGGAGAGAAACAGAAAATGCCTGTCGCGATTTGCATGGGCGGGCCGCCAGAACTGATTTTCTCGGCCATTGCCCCATTACCTGACAATCTCTCCGAATACCAATTTGCCGGAATTCTTGGTAGCCGCTCGTTGCGGATTACTAAAGCACTTACACAGGACTTGATGGTGCCTGCTGAGGCAGATATTGTGATTGAAGGATACTGCATACCTGGCGAGACAAGATTAGAGGGGCCATTCGGTGACCACTTTGGCTTTTATTCACTTACAGGCCAATATCCAGTAATGCACGTAACCGCAATCACCGCAAGAAAAGATGCCGTTCTACCGGCAACTATTGTCGGTCTGCCACCGATGGAAGATGGTTACCTCGGTGAAGCTATTGGTAGGCAATTCTCACCTGTTCTGCAATTCCAGCATAGGGACGTGAAAAGCGTTCACTTGCCTCTAGAGACTGGCTTCCACAATCTTGCGATAGTGGCTGCTAAACAGAGATATCCAAGACAAGCAAGAAAAACCGCACTTGGCTTGTTAGGTGCAGGGCAGATGATGTTCCTCAAGGCGATAATCACCGTAGACCCCGATCAGAATCCAAAAGATTTGGAAGCCTTACTTGACGCACTGAACGATAAGGTCGAAATTGCCAATGATGTGATAGTTCTAGAAGGAATGGTTGCCGATTCACTAGATGCATCGAGTCCTTACGAGAACGTGCATGACAAACTAATCATCGATGCCACTACAATCCCCGGTAGAGACCCAAGGTCGGACAATGAACCGCTAGAAGGTTCATTCAAGCAAGATACGCCTAAGTGGCGCCAAGGACTTGCTGAATCAGATAAATTCACCGAGATTGAACATGTGAAGCAAATTCCCGAAGTAACCGATGCCCGAATGTTGCGTGACAACATCTTAGTCGTTACAACAAACATCGAGGGCACGCCTTCGCCAAAAACTGGTTCTGAAACATTCGATAATGCTGCTGAAGGTGCTAGAATAGCGCAAATTTCTCAATTG
>JBMYVD010000084.1:0-3651 GCA_049606035.1 Candidatus Poseidoniaceae archaeon
TAGAAAGCAGGGTCAACCATCTGCGCCTCTATTGCCGCAATTTCCTCTTCTAATTCCTGAAATTGGCGTCCTTTGCGAGACAGCTCTTCCTCGATTGTCGAATCATCATCGATATCTCTAATCTGAGTGAGGTACGCAATTCTAATTCCGTTAGCGAATTCAATTTCTCCAACGTCTTGCTTTTGATCTGAAATTGTGTTGAGCAGTGTGGTCTTTCCCGCACCATTGTGACCAACGATACCAATTCTATCGCCTTCATTCACAATGATGTTGATGTCCTCTAAAACGGTGACCGGACCGAATGCACGGTCGACACCCTCGACACGGATTAGTTCACGGGACATGAACCAAGCCGGCTGACGCTCGCTTATGGACTCACCGTTTCAAACCGATTTGGCAGATGTGGAAAAGGGCACAATAGAAGCGTTCACCAATAAAATGGTGAAATTTTATTTTGTCCATTTGAAGCATTATCGACGGGAGAATATTTATTTCACGTAATGGATTGATTCAATTCATGACATTACGAAGAATGCTTGTTATTGCCGTTGTGATTAGCTTGTTTTTACCTGCTGCTTCGTCAGAAGATAGCGTTGAATTTACCGTTACCACCGCAGATCCAACAATGAAAACAGGGGATTATTTTCTGTATGAATTTGACATGAGTGCCATGTTTGAATCTATGGAATCAGACGATGCAGTTGTAGAGGTTATCGAACAATACAACTCCGGCATGAGAATGGAATATGGAGGCGATTCATGCCTGCAGACGGGCTGGACTGACTGCTACATTGGTTTGATGTCATGGAATATGGAATTGAAAATCATTTACAACGAATCTATTGGAGTTGACGATGATACTGCAATAATGAAAATTAGCTTTGAAAGCATCTTAGTCGAATCTGGAAGTAAAAGTCAAGATACTACGATTAGTACAACCGATATCAAATTCAGTGTTGACGGTGATGAATATCACACCGAGGGCATTGAAACAGAAGTGTCTATTGAAACAACCACAGAAAACAATGAACCGGAGAGAGTCTCTGTTGGGGATTCATGGACTGTAGAGAAAAGTGTCGAGAATACAATAAATTCCAAATCTCGTGAAAATGGCGAACCTTGGGAACATGATGAAGAAATAATTGAGAATTACACTGTGGTAAATACCCATAATGCACTAAGCGTGCAAGAAATTACAACAGAATTAGGCACATTCAAAACGATGAAAATAGAAGATTTCGAGAATGATTCTGTATCCAAGAGAATCGCCTACGTTGCTGCCAGTGGTATGCCAATAAAGTTGGAAACATACAATGATTTGAACGAAATTGAAGCCCACGCAACACTGATTGAATATGATTGGTCTGGAGAAAATGCAGTAGATTCTGATTCTGAAGAAGATGAATTACTTCCAGGATTCACCTTCATTACAACCATTGTTTCTGTGACCATGGCTCTATTTATTCTGCGAAATAAAAAGTTAGTTTGAAGAGTTTATAAAAGGTCACAAAAACGGCGTTTTTTTGAAAAAAATCTAGCTGAGTACAATTCATAAATGAATCACGGTGATGGTAGAACATGCCCCAGTTGAGTGAAGATGGGTTTTGGCAGTTTGAAAACGGGCAATGGGTCCCTAGCCAGAAGCAATTAGAGGCCTTGTCCGAAGGTGCAGTACCGCATACAGAAACGGGATTTGGAAGTCAACAAATTGGACAACAAGAAAATATTCAGTATCAAAATCATGCAGTGGATTACAATCATAAACAATCTGAACAGAAATCTTGGTTTACCCTCAAAGCTAAGATAATCACTGGCAGCAGTTTAGTCGTTTTGACAACTCTAATCCTTCTATTTGCAACCATATCACCAGGAACAAATAGCATGTTAGATGAATTAAGAGATTCAGACGGTGATGGAATAACCGATGCTGAGGAACTAGAAATAGGGACAAACCCAGAACTTAGAGATTCAGATAATGACGATTTAGATGACAATCTAGATGACTGTCCAATGGGAGAAGTTGACTGGAAGTCCACGATAGTTACAGACTTTGATCAAGATGGCTGTAAAGACAATTCAGAAGACCTGGATGATGACAATGATGGAATAAATGATGATGAAGACAATTGCGATACCAGTGAAGTCGGATGGATTTCGATTCCAGAGGACGACTATGATTCAGACGGATGTCATGATGATGGCGACGCAGATGATGATGGCGATGGATGGTCTGATAACAAAGAGGCGCAATGCGGTACAAATTCTCTAGATGAACTCAGCATACCCATTGATTTTGATGGAGATATGATATGTGACATAGTTGATTCTGACGACGATGGAGATAATTGGGACGACGAGGAAGATATGTTCCCCTACGATTCATCGGAGTGGGCAGATTTTGATGGAGACGGAATTGGTGATAACGCTGATTTTGACGATGATGGAGATGGAGTATTGGATATTTATGACTTAAATCCAACAAGAGATGCTGCAGTGTTTTTGAGCCTAGATACATTTGTTGTGTATGAACAAATGGACTATTTTGATAGCTACGCAGAAGTGTATTTTTGCGTATATGTAAACGGTTTAGCTGAAGGCTGTGTACCTGATCAATCATCATATTGGAGTCTGTATACCGGCACAAATTATTGGATAAACACTACTTTCTTTATTGACCTAAATGAATCTCTAAGAGATCACACAATACAGATTTCTGCTTGGGACTCGGATGCTTGGGAAGATGATATGATTGATATTAGTCCAGATGGAGATTGGAATAGTCTAATTTTCAACTTCGATAGTGTTTCAATGACTGAAATTGCAAGTTACACCGCAGATGGAACATTGGACCAAACTGGCTGGGACGGAGTTTTAGATTACACATTAGAGCCGTTTGATAGCAGAGGTAAATCACAAAAAACATACAATTGGGATTTTGAAGGCGAAGACTACCAATTATCCTGGATTTTAGACTACTCTGTATACTCCACCTATCGCGCACTTCCACATTACATTGACTGGTCTGGGGCCTCTGACTTTGGTGATGTAATTGACCAGTATGCTGCATTTGCAGATACTGAATCTCAATACATCGGAGATCTAGCAAATGAATTGAAATCTATGGCAATTACTTCAGGATATTCTACCGATTTAGAAATTGCTGGATTCATACATGCCTTCGTTGGAGACATACAATATCAATACGACAGCATAGATTACAATGGTCAAGAATATCCTAAATTCCCAATAGAGATGCTATGGGAACAGAAAGGCGATTGTGAGGATGCTGCATTACTATACATCAGTTTGACAGAAAATATAGGTTATGATTCAGCATTGATGGTTGGTATGGTCAAATCTAGCTCTGACGAAGATTGGGGTGGTCATGCATGGGCAGTGATATCAATACCTGATGCATCAGGAGACGGCTGGTACGGAACAGGGCAAAAATCAGATCTAGGGTTTTACTTCGTAGAAGCAACAGGACACACAGATGGAATTTCAGAGATTGGAAGAAACCCGTGGTATGATTTGAAGGATGAGTACTTTTACGATATTGAGTAAACCCAACCTGACAAAAACTGATAGGGAACTTCACCGATTTGGTAAATGTAGAAAAGGTAGCAAAAACGGCGTTTTCAGTAGTCAAAT
>JBMYVD010000085.1:0-3635 GCA_049606035.1 Candidatus Poseidoniaceae archaeon
CTTACCGCATGAGATTCCAGAAATTCCCGGTCGGCGATGAGCACATCGAATCCCGCATGGACGAGATCTGTGACGAGATTGGAGAAGAATACCTTAACCATGAAACCGTCAAGAAAGAGTCCGCAGAGGCTACAAAACTGCGAGAAAGGTTCCTCAAGAGCGTAGAGATTTTCCTTCGCCAAAAATCGATGGCTTACGAGCAGGAGTACCCACAAAATCGCCGCCTCAAGCGCAAGGATATCAGAATCATTCAGAGAATCGACTTCATGACAGATGTCATCGACGACAAGAATGCATACGTCGACATCTTCGACGAGTTAGTCGAGGAAGGCTACTTCAGACTCGTCGAAAAAGGCGGCCACGAAAAGCACGACATCTTCCACGTGGTCGAAGTCTAGGATTCGATCACATTACCGAGACTTCAGAGTTGGTATTACCTGATTCACCTAGTCTTGGAGTTGGCTTGTATGCCATACCTCTTCTGTCAAGTACATCCTTGAGTCCATACTCCAGGTCGGAGGTTTCAATCTCTTCTCTGCCAGCAGAGATAGCTTCAATCATTGCGGTCTGAACTACCTCACGAATCCACGCACCGGATAGCCCGTTTGACTTGGATGCGATTCTATCGATTGCCTCACCCTCGGTCATCTTCGATGGCATGTTGCGAAGCAGATTCTTGATAATCTGCTTTCTCTGTGCTTTGTCTGGCATTGGAACTTCGATGATTCTGTCGAAGCGACCAGGCCTATCTGAAATAGCTGGGTCGATGTTCTCTGTGTGGTTAGTTGTCGCCAAGACTAGGATGCCATTGTTAGCATCCATTCCATCCATTGACTGTAGATACTCACCTAGGATTGGGTGGTCTGTGAACTTCCTACTGACGGTACCAGCAGTGTCGATGTCCTCGATAATAATCAAGGTTGGAGCAAGTTTTCTCGCCAACTTGAATGTTGACTTGATGTCGTGTCTCTGTCTAATCATCTCTGCAGAAATCAGAATCGTTGTAGTTGCGGCTTCTGCAGCAATTGACTTTGCATACATCGTTTTACCAGTGCCAGGTGCACCCGAAAGGATGATTCCTCTAGAGTTAGGAAGACCTCTTTCATAGAGAATTGGCATCAATTCAAGGAAGTCCAGAACGTCCTTCTCGAGTTGCTTACGAATCGTTGGATTCCATGCAAGCAACTCATCCACCATGTCACTACGCTTGATGAAATTGTAGTCCATATCGATGAATGCACCATTGAGTGGACCGTTTGCATAGAAGTCCTCTTCTAATTCATCAAGCAGTTCAAGCCCTCTACCTTCTTGCGTGGTAATGTAAACAATGCGTTGGTCACCATCTTGGTCTTGAGATACTATGACGACGAAACGCTCACCATCGCGCTCATAGAATCTGTAGCCACTTTGAATGAACCTCCTAGAACCTTCGTCACCGAGTTGGAGGTTTCCATAGGTAGCTTGGGTTTCCAACTTACCTTCAAGGTCGAATTCCTTTACCAGATCAGATTCATCATACATTGAATCCAAGTGTAACTTGATCAGTGAACCAAGATTGTTAGACCAATATCTGAAATCCATCTTGTCTTCTCCACCGATGAATTCCCTTGTCATTTCTCTGCCCTTGGAAAACTGAGGTGGGTTGACAATCTCTCTAGCACGAGTCTTTGCAGCCTCAAAGTCTTCCATATCAACACTAAATTGACCGATTGGAGTGTTTACTTCGAACGTTGAATTAGAAGAAAAGTTATCTTCATCCATTTCATCCATCCCCTCATCTATTTCATCTGTTGAAACAGTGGATTCTTTTTCTTCGATTTCTCCAGCTTCGAGTCTTCTCTGATAATTGGCCCTTGCATTTTCCATAACGCGCAATCCCTCTACCTCTCGATTGATTTCGTCCATAAAACGCCCAATGTGTTCGTATTCGACCGAAGCCGCTAACTTCTCAACCTCTTGCTTGATCTCCTCTATTTTTTCCAAGTGTTCTCGTATTTTTTCGTCCATAGTATATCCTCCTTTGCGTACCTTTGCTAATATTGTGAAAATAATCTGAAAATTGTGAGAAAGAATGGGAGAATAACGAAGTAAATTACTGGTGTATATGTGACTGATTCAGGGTACCTCATAAAGCCATGCAAATTTGAGTCAACCTAGGGAAACATGTGGATTGGAGATTTGTGATGTAATGAGGCGAACACAGGGCCGAAGCCCTGTGTCCGCCGAATCCCCCGCTTATTTGCGGGTATGCGGCAAATTGCCGGTCAAGGTATCCATCCTTTCACTAAAGAAAGGACGGAAGTGGTGCATGTGGGCTCTGAACTTCCTCGCAAAATGCGGAGGAATCGAACCAACCTTGCGTTCCCAAACACCAGTCAAACCGTTCCATGTTCCCTCTGGAGTGAACTTTTGTAAGGTCTTGAACAAACGCTCGTTTACCTTATCCATCTCATCTCCAGTACAGTTGCAACGAACAGTGCTTGGTCTGCGTTGTAGAGTGATAGGTACAAATCCTCTACCACTACCAACAGACCTGGTCTTTACCTTCTTGTCGTGCTCAGACCGGTTTGGGATTTTGCGTCCCGTGTGACGGTCCTTGCCGTTGTGTACTCTTTTGTTGTGTCTTCTAACCATATCTCTAACTCTCCTGTTTTTTCCATTACTCCTCGGCTGATTTCTCGGGCCTTTCGGCCATCAGCGTAGCTTAGATCCAACAGGGGGTCAGAGTTCTTCGAACACAAACTAATTCTATACCCCGTGGTACTTAAACCCCACGAAGGGGGGCCCAATTTGGCATACCTTGAGAAACGTTAAAACCGTTCATGATAGGGCAAAGTGGCGACACAATCATGAATGGGTTTCATAGCGCAATGCAATTGGGTGAACAGTTTGTTTTCACAGATTGAAGATACACTTGACAAAATCAACGACCTGGACATTTTGCCAAAATGGGGTATAGGAATCGCTCTAACACTGATGGTGCTAGGAATAATCAGATTAATTCTAAAGAAAGTCATTCTTGATTTCGTCAAGCAGACGGCTTTCGGCTGGGACGACAAGTTGTATGCGCCTGTATCGAAGAGAGTCTACTTCTTCGTCGCAACAGCTGGTTTCCACCTGTCAATGAACTGGATTATGGGTGAAGATTCTGATTTCGCTTTCACCTTCCTACCGCTAATTCAAGCGATTTACATCATCCTATCTGCATCTCTACTTAGCGTAGGTATCAAGGTGATGATCCCTGAGATTATGGACAGATTCTCTGACCCTTCAAGCGTTACCGTTTCCGGTAGCAACTCTCTGGTCATCTTCATCCTGCGTGCTGCAGTTTGGATGGGTGGTATCTATCTCGCACTATCCGAATTAGGAATCGAATTATTCGGTCTACTGGCATCATTGGCTGTATTCTCTCTAATCATTGGTTTGGCGATGCAGCAAACCCTCGGTAACATCGTCAATTCATTCATGCTGGCATTGGACCAGCCATTCGAAGTTGGAGACAGAATCGAAGTTGAGGGATACTTGGGGTCAGTTGCATCGGTTGGTATTCTTTCTACCAAGATTTTGACCCACGAAGAAAACCTGGTTGTTATTCCTAACAATAGCCTAGTCAACTCTACAGTCATCAACCATGC
>JBMYVD010000086.1:0-3609 GCA_049606035.1 Candidatus Poseidoniaceae archaeon
TCTTCGATTATGCCTGGTAAAGTCAACCCAACACAATCAGAAGCCATGACGATGGTTTGCTGTCAAGTCATGGGTAATCATACTGCAATCACGATCGGTGGTAGTCAGGGTAACTTCGAATTGAATGTATTCAAACCAATGATGATTCACAATTTGCTGCACAGTGTCAGAATATTATCCGATTCAATGCGCGCATTCAGAGAAAAGTGCGTAGAAGGTATAGTGCCCAACAAACACATGATTCAAAATCACTTGGAGAACTCTTTGATGCTGGTAACTGCACTTAACAACCACATCGGATACGATAAAGCAGCAAAGATTGCAAAAAAGGCGCACGAAGAAGGTACAACATTGAGAGAGTCAGCGCTTGAGCTAGGTTATCTGACCAATGAAGAGTTTGACCAGTGGGTCAGACCAGAGGACATGACCGGTCAAAATTAAACACCAGTGAAAACGGGTTGTAAGATAGAAAATGACCCTTAACAGTCATAAACGGAACGCACTGGCATCCGTTTACCTGTGAGAGCAGGATGGGAGAACTGGCAAGGGGGTTTCATCCGGGTGGGATATCCGCCCCCTTGCCAGCCTCCGCTGGTGGCTGCCGAGTCGTCGTCACCACAACCCATTCCGAAGAATGAGCGTGGATCGTTGATTTCTTGTTTCCAAGAAACCTTCTTCCCGGCGGCCGAGTTTCTGGTCACATCACACCGAAGTGTTTTGTTTCCAGGGTGGTGTCAAATTCCGTTTCCCGAAGGTTGCGGTCTTTTTCACCGGTTGCTAAAAGTTCATTTTCACCGAGGTGTCCATTTTCTTTCAGCGGTGTCGCTCGTTTCCTTAGCAAGCTAAGTTTCGGTTGCGACTTGTGGAGGTCCGTTTCCATCTACTCCGAAGAGTGGATGGCGCGGTTTCCGTCCGTGATGTCCGTTTCCAATTCTTTTTCCCGAAGGTCGAATCCTTGGTTCGGTTTCATCTAAGCCGTTTGTTGTAACAGAGGTTGTCCCGAAGAACTGTTACTGCTACTCCTCCCGGCGGTGCACAGTCGTTGGTACTACTGCAACTAGGTTGCAGCCCTCCCTGTTCCACACTTCCAAGTGGTTGTGTGGCAGATCTTTGCCGAAGCTCCGATTCTTCCTGTGAGTGGGGGAACTTTCGATTTCCGAAGATTTCGAATCTTCCCTTCCACTTCACACCCCCTATCTCTAGGGTTTGTGACCAACACTTTGCTCGGTTTGAGCAGGCCGGTTGGCAAGGGTCCCAGAGGACATCCGAGGACGCCCTCCACCACTCCTTGTGGAGCGGCACTTTCCCCCTGGGGGGCGGTGGCAAATAAAGTTTACGCTTTTTCCACTCATTTTCCAGCGGAAATGGGGGGCTGAATGATATTTTTCCACTGTGACCACTGGAAGAAAATCAGCAAAAATAACACTAATTTCTCAATGATCTTAACTTGGCTGCAAGTGCAGATTTGCGAGAATTTTCTTCCCCTTTTTCTTGGTCGATTCTCCTAGAGAAAAGTCCCTTTTCCCAAACCAAAATTTGTCCGTCTTCAAAACCAAATCCGATGCGGTTTTCGCTATAATCTGAAACTCTAGGCCGAGTTGTTTTTGCTGTGACAACTAATTCTCCTTGACTGTCTCTTACTTCGACCGCCCCGTTGCTAGAATCCCAGCGGCCGCACCAATGCGTGTCGTCGAATCCTGCGACTTGGGTTGTAACTTGTGTTCCCGAGGCTTTCCAAATCGACTTTGAGTCTGGCGTTTTTGCAACCAGTTCCCCAGACTCCAATGCTGCTACAAACCCTTTTTCGACACAAGTTATGGATTCTATCGATGAAGATTCTTCAGAGATTATTTCTCCTTTAAGAGAGGTTATTACACCATTTGCATGGCCGAACAATACGTTTTCTCGACCATATAATCCGCAAGTAACAGGTGAATCTGTTGGAAGGTTTTGGTGCTCGCCATCGACTAAAATGCCACACTTTGGCCTACCCAGTCCGAGCAATAAGTTGTCATTTGAATCTATGAACCAAGGCCTCTCATCCATTCTTTCAACGTTGATTAGGTCGCCTTCCAAAGAAAATCTCCAAATCGCGCTTTCCATGAAATCGCCATGCTCAATATCGTAAACACTCGATGTAGCGACGATTTCTCCATCATGGAATGCTAGTAAATCGGATGAGCCCTCCAATGCCTCGCTCCAGAGTATCTCGCCATCCTTCAAGCAGGATATGTGTAACCCGGAAGTTACCACAACCAAGTCTTCGATTCTGAGGATAGATTCTATTCGGTCTGAGCATTGGGCTTTCCATATTAAGTCTCCATCACCATTCCATTTTCGCAATGCTCCATCCCAGCCGCCGGCAATTACGGAATCTTCTTCCAAATCTAAGGCGCTTACAGGCTGGCCTAAATCTCGAATCATCCAGGCCGCCTGATTCAAATCCATGATTGCGCTAAGGCGTCACTTCTCAATAGGGTGTCGGCTTCAGGCTTCCAAAATTATCGACTTGCGCGGTACTGTGAAGGTTAGTGCGAATGCCATAATCGAAAATAAGCAAGCGCTGTAGTAATGCCCACCAGTAAAGAATACGAGAACGCAGGAAGTCTGGATCATTCCTCTTGAGCCTTTTCTGATGCCAAAGAATGCAAAGCCAGCTGAAATCAATGCTAAGCCGATCATTGCCCAGCCTATCATGATGTAGAGGCCGGCGGCTGATTCATCGATTAGGGGAAATTCCATCTGTTCATCGAAGTAACTGATTGTCCTAACGCATGAGCCATTTACGTAATTTCCAGTGCAGTCCAAATCTGAGAATTTTGAGGTTTCAGGCATGTCAAAATCAATTGTAGTGAAGCCGATTTTCTCAAGTGGTGAAGGAGGATTCAAAATCAAACGATGACGCACAGCGTCATTTTTCCCATCCTCGTTATAGCGCACAATTTCAATTGAGGTTAACCCTGGTGTGGCTCCTGTGAATTTGAATTTGCCGTCTTTATCGGTTTGAACCTCAAGAGGTGCATCTAGAATGCCGTCCTCGTTCCTGTGCTCAAGAAGAATTGAAGCATTTGCCAGCGGCTCTCCACCCGAAGTAATCGTGCCGCTGAACTCTGCAGAATCGTGAGGCGCTCCCTGCGCCATTCCGTTGATCCATTCGTGTGGCCTTACTAAGCCGGATTCTGGATTGATGAAATCAAGTCCGTTTGCAAATCCAAGCCCACAGATAACGAATACGAATATGCCGATCATTTTCAAAACAGGATGCCCATCTTCGCTTTTCACTTCAAAGGCGATGCCGCTTGACTGGAAAACCGGCTCTTCTTCGGGAAGAGAAGGTACATCCTCAAGCAGTTCGGACATGTTTGGGCCTAAGGGTTGGTCCTACTTGATAGAAATGCGTCCATTAGATTTAGAAATCAATTTCATCATTTCTGCTTTTCCACACCAAAGAGTCAACTCGAGGCCGTTCTTTTCAGTGACTATTCCCAAGTCGTAAATCTGACTAACATAGGCCTCAGCACTGCGTTCATCATCATCTCCATGTGACACAACTAGGGTTGTTTTTGGCCCGTATAGAGAATACATGATCGATTCTCTCAACTCATCCAT
>JBMYVD010000087.1:0-3539 GCA_049606035.1 Candidatus Poseidoniaceae archaeon
AACACAAAGTTGCCATTAACGCTCTTTCAACATTAAAATCTGATACGATGGGTGGTAAGTCAGCACGACTCGATGTAGTAAACATCGTCAGTCGAGTTGAACGCTCAGCGTATAACCTAGTCCGGCTTTGCAGTCTGTGGCACCATGCTCTCAATAATGAGAATATAATTTTAGATTAATTTTCATATTTGATAGCATTCATTTCTGTTGAAATCTTCATGTTTAGTAATATTTCTCCGAAGTCTCTAGAATAAGCACAGAGCCTACGGATTGACTCGGATATGCTTAGTTGTTGAGCTAAAAGCAGTCCCTTAGAAGTAGTTTCCAATTCCTTTCTCTCATATTCTAATAGAGACTGTTGCATAGATTTCAAATCATGCCTGGCTAATTCAATTCTAGTAGAATCTCTAGTTCTAATGTTAATCATTAGTTCTTTCAATGCACCCATCCATGTAGGTACATGTTGTATTGGAGTAAATGAGGGCGATAATTGAATGAATTCAGGATTGTCTAGTAGGAACGTGGCAAGTTTGTGGGCGTGATCCATCATCCTCTCCAAACTCCTTGCCAGATTACCAAATTCAACCGCCAAAGGCCTACTGATATTCAGTTTCGAGGCAACAGCATGAGAATCGAGTAATATTCGGATTTGCCTTTCAACAAGATACAGCAAAGCATCTACTTCGGATTCTCGCTCTTCAGTATCTGATAAGAATTCTAATTCCCCACCATCAAAGCAACTTACTACATCTCTCATCAACGAAGTTACCAACAGATACATTCGATTCAGACTCGCTCGAATTGGCATATCTCCAGCATTTAGTAAGCATCGCATTTCCATTAAAGAATCTGTCTCATCTATAATTTCAAATCCACGTGTTGCTTTTAGAAATCGGCGTACAGAGCGGGCTAATTCTGCCCTACCTGTAGATGTGAATTTTATTTTTATCAAATCTGCACCTGAAATATAGGCGCCCATTAAATGGTCATGTAAACTGTTTTCAGGCAAATTTGAATGGTCAAAAAACACAGCACGATCGATTCTATGAGCTGCTGAAAGCGGGGTAATTCGTAAAGCGCCGCTTGGCCGCCAATCTACGCGCAGCGAATCTCGAGCCTCTAAATCGAATTCATTAATCCATGGTTTTGGCAGACTCAATGTGAATGTACTGCCACCAGTTGACTGTAATTTTCTAACTTCATGTTCGCCAGGCCCTAGGCTCATAAACTCCCGACTAAATAGGCCTATATATAATATAGATAAATCAATATATGTATTGACTTTTGATAGAAAGACACAATGGAACCTTTGATTGTGATACTAGTTGGCTTGGCATTGATTGTATGTGCCTATATGGCTTGGAATATTGGTGCAAATGATGTTGCAAACGCTATGGGAACTTCGGTAGGTTCTCGTGCACTAACCTTGAAACAAGCAGTAATTATTGCCGCGATATTCGAGTTCGCTGGTGCGTTTTTTGCTGGCGATGCAGTTACTAAAACGGTAAGGAAAGGAATTTTGACAGTACCGTTTGATGAAGCCGGAGTAGTCGCTGACACCATCCTTTCCCAAGACATTGCATTGGGCTTTATTGCTGCAATGATGGCTGCAGCAACATGGTTGACTATTGCAACCAGAATGGGTCTTCCAGTATCTACAACTCACTCAATTATCGGCGGAATTATCGGCGTTGGCCTGGTTTTGGAAGTTAAGCACGACACCACACTGATTGATTGGGAAGTCGTTCGTAAAGTGGTAATGTCTTGGGTTGCAAGCCCACTAATGGGAGGATTAATCGCATTCTTTTCATACATAATCATCAAGAAAATGATCCTTGATAACGACGACCCAGTATCTCGTTCGAAGTGGCTTGCTCCGATTCTAGCATTCCCGACATTCTTTGTTTTGGGACTTGCTCTACAATTCAAAGCATTGAAAGGATTCATCAGCAGTGCTGATAGAAACGGCTGGATTGACAAATCAAATTGGCTGCCAGCAAAAGAAGATGGAGTATTCGACCCATTTGCTGACAATGCTTGGTTACCGTTAAATTCACTAATCCTAGCAAGCGTAATTGGAATTATCGCCAGTATTGCGCTTTATTTTGTTCTTCGAAAGGTCAACATCGAAGAGGAAGTACGTGGCTTCAAAGGTGTTGAGAGGATCTTCGTTTGGCTACAGATTATCACTGCAGCATATGTTGCATTCGCTCATGGTGCCAATGACCGTTCAAATGCAATTGGCCCGATGGCGGCCGTCTGGGACGTATTTTCCAGTACCGACCTAGTGTTGGCAGAGGAAGCGCCAATTCCACTCTGGTTAGTATTACTTGGTTCTGCAGGTATTGCTATTGGTGTAATGACCTGGGGCTGGCGTGTTATGGAAACAATTGGAAAGAAAATTACTGACATTACACCTACCCGTGGATTTGCCGCAGAGTTTGGTGCTGCGACAACAATTCTAGTATTCTCTATGCCATTCTTGGCAGTACCAGTATCGACAACTCACACTTTGGTCGGTGCAGTCGTAGGAGTAGGCCTAGCAGGTGGCGCGAAAGGCGTAGATTTCAGAGTATTTGCTAAGATAGCAGCATCGTGGGTAGCTAGCGTACCGGTTGCTGCTTTTGGTGCAGTAGTTCTATTCGTGGCATCTGGCGGAGACGCACTAAACATGATTGTAATATTGCCACTATCATTCATTGCAGTAGGAGTTGCAATTTGGCGAAGTCGTGGCGAGATACATATTGAAGATGCTTTGTCAGATGCTAGCCAAGAAAGACTACAGAACTCACCATTTGAGAAGTTCCATGAGCACGCTCAAGCGGTAGAAGTGACTGCGAATCATATGCTTACTGCAGTAAATGCCGCATGTGACGGCGAAGACTCATCTGAAGCGATTCAAGCAACCATCGATGCAGAGCTAGAAGCTGACAACATTAAGGCTGAATTACGGCAAATGGTCAACGAAGATATGCGATTTGGCTATCAAGTAGGCATGGATCATTTCTTACATATGCTATCTCGACAAGACCGTATTGCAGATTATGCGCAAAATGTAGCAGAACAATTGGCATTCCGTGAACTGTTTGACGATAAGGAAGCCAAGGCGAAATTAAAGGCTATGGCTGAAGCAGTTGCAGCAACGGTTGCAACCTATGAAGACACAGTTAACGCCCTCAGAGAATTCACAATCAGTGGCGAGACAAAGGCTGCAAAGGACGTTCTTGCAGAACAAATCCGCCAAGTCAATTTGAAGGAGCATGAAGCAGATCAAGTAGAAGCAGATGCTGCAACTTATGTGTTCTCGAATGGCGACGACGACGCTCTTGCTGCCATGCACATGTATCGTGTACTGCAAAGACTAGATGATGTGGCAAACGCGTGTGAGAAAGCAGCCAATGCCTTCTTACCAATCCTAAAGCGATAGTTTTGCTATTAGCCTTAATTTCGCTTGAAAACATAGCATCTTAATGGTGCAGTTCCACGCTCGGCTATGGATAGGATTCCAACGGCTAGACCTTCTTGGACCGATGAGATGC
>JBMYVD010000088.1:0-3057 GCA_049606035.1 Candidatus Poseidoniaceae archaeon
ACTAAACATCCAAACTGTATACGGTGGAACAGATTTGGAAAAACAGGCAAGAAATTTGCAGGCAGGAGTCGACATTATCGTAGGTACACCTGGAAGAGTAATGGATATGACTGAGAGAGGTCATATCGACTTGCAGAAGCCAACATTCTTTGTCCTTGATGAGGCTGACAGAATGCTCGATATGGGATTCTTCCCAGACATTATGTGGGTAGTTGAAAGGATGACAAATAGGGAGCAAACACTTCTGTTCTCTGCTACATTCCCGCAAGAAATCATTGATGCAGCTAATGAGTTCATGAATGAACCAGATTTTGTACTTACCAACACAGAGAAACTGGATATCCCACCAATCGACCAATACAGTGTTAGAATTGGCCGTGCAAACAAGTTGTGGGTTGTTGGTAGACTACTGTCTCGAATGGGTGAAGAAGATCAAACAATCATTTTCACCAACACCAAGAGAATGGTTGACTTATTAGTTCAGAGATTGAAGAAACATAGATTCGATGTTGAAGGAATCCATGGTGACCTTTCCCAGAATCAAAGAGACAAAATCATTTCAAATTTCAAGGAAGGTAAATCACGCGTTGTTATTGCAACCGACGTTGCAGCACGTGGTATCGATGTAGATGGAATTACACTTGTTATCAATTATGATGTCCCAGATGATGTGGACAACTATGTCCACAGAATAGGAAGAACCGGAAGAATCGGTAGGAAAGGAGAAGCTTGGGTATTAGTTGGAAGAGATGATATCCCACAAATCAACAAGATTAGTGCAACTCACTCCCTCAACATCATTGAAACAGAGGCTCCAGAACTTCCTGAAGGGGTTGAAAGGGACCCGGTTAAAAAGCAGGAAGATAATGCAGAAGCAGCAGATGTCTTTGGAATGGTACCAATCAGACTGAATACGACTTCACTTTCGAAGTACGCAATTTCTTCAGAGATCATTTCATCATTGAAGTGTACTGAACTTGCAATCGGCGACATCATAATCAAAGATGACCACACAATAGTAGAAGTTCACAACAAACATGCATCTCTTGCAATTAGGTCACTAACAGCTAATGGCCATGAAGCAACAATTGTTGAAGGGTGATTATTCCTCTTCATCCTTGTTTGGATTTTCTATTGCGATTAGATTAGTTGCTATACCTAGTAATCCAAGTGTTGCTAGAGACCAAGATGATTGGATTTCTTGTGACCAAGCATCTCTTGCTTCACCACACTCTCCAGTAACGCTTGAGTAGAATTCACACATATCTACTGTCTCTTTTGCTGCCATTGCAGCATCATCTAATAGCACGTTGGTGAATGAACCAATTATCAGTAGAATAGCTACCACCATGATTGACTTGTTCAACGTTGACCAGTTCTTTCTGTAGATAAATTTCCATTTGTCCTTGCCCGCTTCGTTTTCTTTGCGGATTAGATCTCCTGCGTTTACCCACCTAAACCATACCAACCACATTATGACCAACACGATTAGGAATCCCCACTGATATACGAATGCGTGGAAATCATGCATTGGTTGTTCACAACCTAGCATGTTTGGATTATCAGCACATCCAGAAATCGCAAGTGGATATAGAACTAGTAATCTTACAATATTGAGGATGTAAATAACACCACACGCTACTAGTGCACTCTTAATTCTGAGTCTTTGTGGTACCCCTGTAGTCATCATAATTAGTACTGAAATGAATATCATTTCATGGACACCTGCGCACTCGTCTGAAACGTAAAGTCTGATTTGGTCTGCCCAGAAATCTGGATGCTTTAGAGTAACAAGAGTAGTCCAACCGTTGTATTCTGAAAGTGTTGCAGAACCAGGGCCGTAAATTAGTTCAGTTAGGTGATACCAAATCCAAGCCTCTGACTCCTGAATTAAGCCAAGGGTATTCGTTGGTTGGGTTATGAACCAATAAAACGCTTCAACCAATAGTAGCGCAGCAGGAATTCGCAGGTAGGTTTTTCCAAGGTCTGCAACTTCTGCCCAAGAGAGGTCATCGACCTCTTCTCGAAGCGGCTTGCTCTCCCCGGCCATGTCCATGAAAGAATCACCTCATTGATGAATTATCACATAGGAGAGAGTTGAAGGAGGCTATCCCTTCGGGTTGAATGTGGAGCCGACCCATAAGTTGGATGTTCTGGGTCATTATTGTCCTGTTCCAGTTTCACAAGCGAGAAAGGCACTATCAAAACTTGATGGAGGTAATGTATTGCTGGTGATTGCAGATGACCCCGAAACAATGCATGATATGCCAATGCTCGTTGAAAGACTCGGACACAATCTTGTAGATGTAAAAGAGTCAGCAGGAGAGTTTCAATTCATAATCGAGGTGTGCGAATGAGTGTCGATGAAGTTCCAAGTGAAGCAAGACTTCCAACTATGCATGGGGAATTCAATATTCGTGTTTTCCATGAGAAAGATACAGGTCTAGACCATGTTGCTCTGACTATGGGTGATATGAAGGGGCCAGACCCTGTTCTGATGCGTGTACATTCTGAATGCCTAACAGGGGATGCTTTCGGCTCGCTTAGGTGTGATTGTGGACCACAATTAGATGGTGCAATGAAGGCTATTGCTGAGAAAGGGTGGGGAGTTATTGTTTACCTTCGTCAAGAAGGAAGAGGTATCGGCCTTCACGCCAAGATTCAAGCATATCATTTACAAGACCAGGGTGCTGATACCTTAGACGCAAATTTGATGCTAGGATTGCCGGCTGATGCACGCAATTATAGAATCGCAAGCACGATGTTAGATGCATTAGGAGTTGAGGATGTTTGTCTACTTTCCAATAACCCAGACAAAGCTGAACAATTAGAACAATACGGAATTAACGTTGTAGAAAGAATGCCGCTGATTGTTGGTGTTGTAAATGAAAATAGAGATTATTTGCAAACGAAAGCGGATAGAATGGGTCACAAAATTGATTTGGATGGTGAGTGAATGGTAAGAATAGATGCAAGATATGATGGCGATTTACGCTGCACTGCAACCCATGCACCATCTGGAAATCAATTGATCACAGATGCACCTGTGGATAACAA
>JBMYVD010000089.1:0-3010 GCA_049606035.1 Candidatus Poseidoniaceae archaeon
TTCTTCGACGCCAAGCGGTGGATTCGCTTGGTATTCATCGATGGTTAACGGTGTGAATGATTGGCTGATTCCTCTATTGAATCAGCAAGGTGACATCTATGGCCATAGCCTCTGGCAAATTGGAGGTCACGTAATCTTCTACGTCACTCTGATGACGGTTGGTTCGATGGTCTTCGCTAAGTTCTGGATTGATACGACGAATATGGGTTCGAAGGATGTAGCAAAACAAATCGAGCGCACAGGAATGCAGATCCCTGGTTTCCGTAAGAACCCTCTAGTTCTTGAGAGAATCCTTGAGAGATACATCCCTCCAGTGACATACTTCTCTGGTGCATTCGTAGGTTTACTCGCTGCAGGTGCTGACTTACTTGGTACGGTTGGTAACGCAACAGGGACAGGTTTGCTACTTGCTGTAGGTATTATCCTGCGTACATATGAGCAGATTCAGAAGGAACAGGCAATGGAAATGCATCCAATGCTAAGGCAGTTCTTCGGCGCTGAGTGATACACCTAATTGTTGCAGTGCAACGGTAGTGGTAGACGTAATCAATCGTTTGATTCGTCGGTTACTACACTGCTTGGGTTGTCTTGTTCGGTCTCTGAATCTTCAGGTCTAATCTCTGCGAATATCTCTGTGATCATCTCTGAAACAGCATCGATAATCGCTTCGAAAACGTTCTCAATAGTAGATGATTCATCTTCGGAATCTGCTGGTGCTTCAATTCCAACGTCCATGCTGTTAGTGTCGTATTGACAAATCACAGATACACAATTCACACGGCGAGAAACCTCTGTGCCATTCTCGTAAAGCACAGTAGTTAGACAGAATTCACCAATTGGTAGGCTTAGTCCATGAATTCTGAATGTCTTTGCACCATAAGTTGCAGTCCATTCTTGGTCTTCAGCGATGATATTGTTACCAGTTGCAGTGTTAGATACAGTCATAGTAACTCTGTAATCGACACCGGGTTTTAGGTAACTTACTTTGGAGTATGTGTTGTAATTCATGTAATAATCATTGTAATCAATCTGGTTTGAAACAATTGTAGCATTTCTCTCAACAACATATTGGCATCGAGTTTGCTCATCAATAAAAATGCCATTTTCGTATAACTTAGCAATTGCACAGTAGTGGCCAACTTCAAGACCAACAGATTGCGTGAAATATCTCCAGTTTAGGAAACTGGCATTGATGGTGTCATTTTCTGAAATCATAACGTGGTCAGTTGTGTCATTGACAAGTTGCACATCTAGGGTGTAGTTGTTTCCAAATACCATGTTAACAACGTATGTGTCAACATAATGAACCATATGGTAATCGTTGTACCTAATAGAAGTATATTGAATTCGAGGCGGCTCAGGTTCTTCGATTGTCTGGCATGTCCTGACAGTGTTAATCCATTCTCCATCTTCGTATAGTGTAGCAATTACACAGTAATCACCAACCGCTAGTTCATGCCCGTAATTTACGAAGACCTTCGCACCATGAGTTGCATTCCACTCATGGCTTTCTGAAAACACAATTGATGGCGTTGTTTCATTGATCAGAACAACGTCTAGAGTATATCCCTTGCCTGGATAAAGGCCAGTAGTTTTGACCTCAACGTTTTGTTTCATTGTGTTGGTAGTGTAGATGTAAGCCCACTTTGCCTTTGGACATGTAACACAATCAGGATTGTATTTGCCCTGCTGTTCATATGGCTTGCAATCGTTGCCTCCAGCATCTATCACGAAATTGAATGAGTCCGTGTATATTGAAGACCTTTGAAGCTGCTGAATCATAATAGTTGCAACATAACAAGCATTAGCGTATTCGAAACTTAACTTACCTAGTGAGATAGTCATATTTTGGCTACTTGCTGTAATATGGTGGCTTGTTAGGCTAATAATTCCCATAGTATCGTTACTTAGGTATGAGATGATTCTGAAATCTTGGTTTAGATTTAGGCGCATCAGAGAAATATTCCACTCGAAATGCTCCTTGTGAGCCATTTCAATAATTTCCCCTTCATAGGTTATGTCTGTCATTGCAGACTGATTGTCTCTCATGTATACAATGGAGGGGACCATGTCTGGTACGCTTCTGCTGATATTTTCACCAAGCATGATTTGTGTGCGGTCAGTATTGCCGTAACTTGTACCGTCAAATGCAACAACATAGCATTCAATTACGCTATTAGCATCAAAATTTGATGTGTCGATTGAAGAACCATTTGCGATGAAGTAACCCCCAGTGGTGTTGATTAATTGCCATGAGATTGTAGAGTGATCTGGATCCCCACTCTGGTCATAAAAATCGTAAGTACAACTGATTTCATCGCCGACCACCGGGTGGGCTGGTGAGATTTGAACGTTGGAGGTGACAGGATAATCGGGAGGACTGGAATATCCAGTAGTGAATGTTAGTAATGCGGATGCAGTGGTGACAAACGGCATTGCAATTACAAAGGATAGAACAGATATCATCACAATTGCTCTAGTTGCTGGATTCCTATTCATGTAACTAAGTAGGCTAAGATAGTACTTATACTAACTAATGGGGTATTATGGGACCCCACAATTTTGTTACAACTGACATGCGTGTAGTAGTCTCTTTTACAAAATCTAAGGTTTGATTTTGGCCTCGAAAAAAATGGTTTTTGTGTGATTACTTTTCTCGAGATTTGTGGCGCAGTCATCCGTTTTGCCGACCGTCTTCAACAGTCACCTTGATATATGGGTGGAAGTTGGGCGGAATGCTTGCGTCGTCTGGGACGGCGTTGGCGGCTGAGTTCTTCGGAACAATGACTGCCGCCATCTACCCTGATGCAAGCCGAAGCACATTGCGGTCTTGAGAAACCACGCCCTCCCCAGGGAAAGTGCAAGCTTGAGGCCAGGTAGGTGATTAGTGTTCACGACACAATTTTATTTGTGTGCAAGAATAGAGCAAACTCTAGTGCAAAGTGAACCTGTCAATTCATATTTTAGGTCAGCAAGTTAAAACTAACAACAGCGACAAGTAGCCAAAGGA
>JBMYVD010000090.1:0-2984 GCA_049606035.1 Candidatus Poseidoniaceae archaeon
GAAATAACGCTGCTGACCCTAATGGAGTTTCTAGGCTTTCTTCGGCTTTCCATTACGGATTCTTGTCACCAATGAAGGTCGCAAGAGAGGCTGCAGCGGTTGGAACCAAAGCTGCTGAAAAGTATCTAGATGAATTACTAATTTTCAGAGAACACGCATGGCATCACATCTACAGTTCAGACGACCCATACTCCCCTGCTAACTTACCCGGTTGGGCATTAGGTTCCTGGAGAAGGGCAGAGGGTGATGTCCGAACAACTATCGTTCCAGAACACAAACTGGAATATTCTGATTCTCCCAGTGACCTGTGGAATGCGTGTCAGACATCGCTAGTAAAGCACGGTGAGTTGCACAATAATCTGCGAATGACTTGGGGTAAAGCATTCCCTCCGTGGACAAAATCACTAGAAAGGTCACTAGAATTGTCTCAAAAATTGAATGACAAGTACGCATTGGATGGTAGAGATCCATCTTCAATTGTTGGTGTACAATGGTGTCATGGACTATTCGACAGACCATTTGAGCCCTCTGAGCCTGTGATGGGTGTGGTTAGAAAGCGTGACATCGAGACTCACAAATCTCGACTTGATTTTGCAACTTACCAAAGGCATGTTAACAGAATAAACGGAGCGGAAAAAAGAAAGTACATTGTAAATCTTGACTCAACAAATCAATCCTTAGTGAGCTGTATTATAGAAGATAATGGGTATGAAGTATTCATGACAAAAGACCCGAATAGCAGCAACAATTTCCAAATCTCTAAACTTGATTTGAAGAAAATTCCAATCTGGTTAAGAGATAGATTTGACTCAATTCTTTCAGATTCAGACACAGGAGACTTTGAATCACTAACAGATGAACTTAGTAGGAACATTTCGAAAATAAGCCTAGCAGAGGGTAATTCATTCGAATATTCAGATGTCCATTCAATGCTTGCCATTGACACAACCAATCCTAAAATCGGAATAATTTCCAGCAGTTCTAGCGGAGAACTTGTAATTTCAGAATTTACTGATGGACAGGAAATTGCGGGATGTGCAAAAATCGACAATAAAGCAACTGCAAGCGAAAACCTAGCCTCACTAGTATCGGTTTCTTGGCAAGTTGCAGGTATAATATGGCGTGACAATTGTGACTTGCCAGTCGGCAAATTCTCAATCCAATCTACTTTGATGTGATTATTCTTCTTCTGAGAATTTCTCTAGTTCTTTGTGAAGTAGTACCATTACTTCCTCAACATCATTTGCTTCAAGGATTTCTTGGCGTATGTCCAAATCGCCTAGCAGCATTCCGGATACAGCGAATATAGCATCCGGTTTCTCATCAATCAAATCCATAATTGGAGATGACTCAATCCAATTGGTGAACGTTTCATCATCAACCTTCAGAATTAGACCTACCCTGCGAAGTATGGTTCTGACGATCTCTCCCAACTCCCATTGTTGTGATTCATCCATCCCTTCAGTGGGTTCGATGAATTCAACATCACCACTGATGTATAACTTCGAAGAATCATGTTCTTCTGGTATTTCCATTAGTAAGGTCTCCAAATCAGGGTAAATGCCATCCTCTTCACCAAACTTGCTCATCGAAGGATGGCTGAATGGAGGTAGTGCTGGCTCATGAGTCTTTGAGATTGTGAATCGCCTCCTGCCGATAATTTGTATGAAGTGGTTGCTGCCTTTTGTTTCATGATGAAGGATCTCAGCTTCGCAGCCATACTCCATCGGACCATCCCAGTGGTTGACCTGCGATAGGAAATCACTGCGAACTAAACCGAAATTATTGCCATCTAGTAAACAGTCATCAAGCATCTGCTTGTAGCGTGGCTCGAAGACTCTTAATTCTTGGATTTCTCCTGGAAGAAGCACCATCGGCAAAACAAACAATGGCAATTTTTCCATGAATGGGTGTTGTCTGATTTTCTTATCAAGATATGTTTACAGAGATTTCCAAAAAAACATCTATTGATAAACATCTAAGGCAGATTATAACACATGATGAATAGGGTTACAGGATTGTCTATCGCCTTTATTGTACTAGCGGCCGTAGTATCTGCGAGCACTCTCGTCACCTACAATATCATGAAATCAGAAGACACTGAGTCATTCACAGCAAAGGTTGACTTTGCTGAAGGAACAAATCACTACACTCTCATCGAGGTAGATGAAGGTGACAATGATGAAGAAAAGCAAGTTACACTCATACTCCATGAATTCGTATTCTCTGTAACTGGGGAACTTGATACAGTTAACTGGGACTTTGGTGATGGTAACTCTGGGACTGGAGCAATTATTTCTCACCAATATGATGAGCCAGGAAATTATGTTGTCACAGCAACAACATCATCACCGGAGGTGATTGAATCCATGACCATTGACATCACAGTCAACCTTGTTGGTTCTGCAGAAGTTGACAACATGGAGTGCACTTGTGCTCCAACCGCCAAGGATACTGTAATCGATCTAATGGCACTGCCACTCGAACAATCCATTGAAGGATATGTCAAGGTAGAACACGATGGTTCAAGCGAATCTTGCTCTCTAAGAAACCCACTTCAGGAGTGCCATGTTAGAGTAATCATGCAGTGGACTGAAGAAGGAAGTGTCATCGCACAAGAGGTGCTTTATGATGACACATTCAGAAGCAATGAGTTAGTTGTTAACTTCACTCTTGATGGCCTCGAACTAGACCAAGGCAAGGGAGTTCAGTTGAGACTTGAAACCGACCAACTTAGAGATTGGCACAAGCCAACAGCAGAATGGTACAACACTGTACTTTGAGTCATCAGGACATGATTTCGTCTTGTTCTGCATCTTCCATCAGAACAAACTCGTAATTACCGCTCGCGCTGTCATAATCGATGCTAGCGAACAAAGCCTTCATCTGCCTGTCCTCAAACGGATCGTGGAAGAAAGGTTGGTCTGTCCTGAAAATCTTCAGGATTTCCTTGTACTTCTCCATGTTCATGTTTCCAGTGATTG
>JBMYVD010000091.1:0-2920 GCA_049606035.1 Candidatus Poseidoniaceae archaeon
CCAAACAGGAGCTCTGTGTTCTGGGTCTTCTGGTGGTGCGTGTACGAGATAGAGGTCGATGTAATCGGTGTCTAGCAACTCTAGAGATTTCTTACAGTGCTCGATTACTTCCTCGTATCCTGTTGCGTGCATCCTTCGTAATTTTGTAGTGATGAATAATGAATCTCTATCCATTCCTGATTCCTTAATCGCTTCTCCAACTTCGTGTTCGTTGTTGTACGCTCTTGCGGTGTCGATGTGGGTATAGCCTGCCTCTAAGGCAGCCAACACTGAATTCTTGCATTCACCTTCTTGTGACATTAGGAATACTCCCAAGCCAAATTGTGGGATTTCATGTTCGAACTTTTCTTCACCTGATTGAGTGCTGTGGCTGATTCGCATGGATATGCTAGATGGCTTTGGTTGAAAAAGAAGTGTTATTCATTCTTCTTCTGTCGACCAAGTCTTTCTCAGAGCCTTTCCTGCCATCTCTCCTGCCTCAAACATCTCAATATCGTGATCTATAATCAGATGCTTTGTCAATTGGTGATGCACTATTGGAATGTTGCACTCTGGGCATTGCGCATATTTTTCGGGTTTGTATCCTCTAAATTCCATCCTGCCAGCGGGTGTTGACAGCATTCTAGCAGTCTTTCCAACAACGTATAGTGCGACAATTACGAACATGAATAGGCAACATGCTGAACTAAATCCAGCACCCATTGGAGTTGAATCACCGCTCAGTCTGATGTTTTGGGTAACCGAGCCACCGTTAGCACGTAGCCTGTCTAGGTTGATTGTATGTGGAAATTCTTCACCTTTTACCGACAGTAAAATTTGGGTTCCATCATCTTCTTCATCGACGCTAAATGCCATTGTGAAATTGCCATAGCGGTCGGTTTGAGTTGTTGTACCCTGGAATTGTCTGCATTGACTTTCGCTTGGCTCACAGTCGATTGTGATGTCCTGTAAAACCAGTTGTGAGTTATCAGAATAGGTCGCAGTGCCGGTGATGATGTAGGTTTCAGCACTTGCAGACAGTGAGAAGAAAACCACCAACAGCAGTGGAGTTAGAATCCTTCTCATGATACCAAGATTCCGATTTCGCTTTTAGAATGTTGATTTCAACCAAGTACCAATTTCTCGATAATTATTCAAACACAACAAACCCTATTCCAACATGTGAATACATAGGATAATACAAAAGGGGAGAATGTCGCTTTACTTGTTAATGCTAGATAAAATACAGTCTACGCCTGCGAAAATATGCCTCGGACTAACAGCTCTTGTTATGTTCGTTTATTCGTTGAATTTCATGTTCCTAGCCGATTGTTATTCAATCGGTGGGGACGGATGTTTCACACTGTTGAACAACAATTCAACACCCGGTTCCGATTTCTTTGGAAACGGCGCCCCTGAAACCGCATTCAATGGAATTTTGATGTTTGGTATCTTCCTATCTTCAATGATTATTCTGATTGAAGGACCAAAAGGTAAGTGGACAACAATGATTCCAGTAATGATTGGTCTATTCGCAATGACCGTTACAATGTGGATGGACGACACTGGGGTTCTAGACGAGAACACTACTCCAAAGTACGTAGTGCCTGTAATTCTAATCCTGTACGCAGCCTCTGACTTCTTGATGAAAGATGAAGGTGTGAACGAGGGATTGTCAGAGTACAAACCAGGAATCAACGTTCAAGATAAGTTTGCAATGGTGGCATTGATTATTCTTGTTTTGACAGGATTATTCTACTCACTGAGAATGATCTTCACACCAGACACTGTAATTTCAGAAGGCTTCCCAAGCGATGAAGCGTGGGTTGTTGCCCTTGGTTCAGACGCATCTCGCGCTCTAGGACAAGGCGTGCCTTCAGAGGTTACAGTCGCAGTGTCAGGCTCCTTGATTTTGGTATACACTCTATGGTCCGCTTTGGTTTTGACTAACGGAGCATCCGGTAAGTGGTCCGTATTGCATCCTTCACTATTCGCTTTCATTTCGGTAACAATTGGTACTTACATGGGCATGCTAGCGGGTACAGCAAGAACAGTAAGTGACGGTAACCAAATGGATGTAATCACAGGTCCAGTAGTCATGCTTCTTGTAGCAATTACATACTTCAGACTACGTCCTGAAGGTATGGAAGACGGAATGACTTTCCAAGGTGAAGAAATTGAACCAGCAGAGTTCACAAACGGTTTGCTTACCTTCGCATTGATAATGGGAGCACTGTTTGCAATCACAGCTATATTCTGGGAAAACGTTGGTTGAATTCTTCGTGATTTTCAACAAGCCTTCAAAAATAAACTAGAGAACATGTTTGTGTGTCAGTATTCACATCAGCACTATCGGGCACCTGTGCTGGTGTGGATACTTGGCACTTCGTTTCCTATGACCAACTAAGCCATGATTTGCTTCCTGAAAACAAGGATGTAGGCTTGATTTTTATCGAGACATCTTGGAAGGCCAAACAACTTCCGTATCACAAACAGAAGTTGGCATTATTGCTCTCAAATCAAAGGCACTTTGCCCTTGAAATGCAAGATGCTGGATACTCAGTTCGATACACATTTTCTGAGAAAGAATACGGAGAAGTCCTCTCAGAACTTTGTGATGAGTTGGGAGAAATCACAATTACCAAGCCCGCAGAGTTGAGCCTTCGTCGCTCGATTCAGCCGTTGGTCGATTCTGGCCAATTGAGAGTGCTGGAGCACAAAGGCTGGCTCACTACAACTGAGGATTTCATCAAAGGAGCGGGACAAAATCCACCGTGGAGAATGGACAAATTTTACCGCTACATTCGAAAGAATTACTCGATAATGTTGGAGGATGACGGCAAGCCAGTTGGTGGAAAATGGTCACTAGATGATGAGAATAGATTGCCTTGGGATGGTGCTGTTGACCTCCCTGAAACCTTGAGGTTTGAGCCGGATGAAA
>JBMYVD010000092.1:0-1078 GCA_049606035.1 Candidatus Poseidoniaceae archaeon
GAAGGACCTGAAATTTGTGACGCCCTTGGCCCAAACAAGCCAACGACCGTAGCGAACAAAGAGTGGCTCGAGAGGTCTGAAGAGAGGGTAGGTGGCTTGCAATACCTTGCTAAGGATTGTTACTCACAACTAAGAGTTGTAAATTTGTGAACCACTCGGGTCCCCCCCTTAAGGGGGGAACCCGGTTGCTCACACTCCCGTCGGTCTTTTATGCCGAACTTGCCTCCGTAGGCAAAGAGGGTAGCCCAATGAAAGACAATAAGAGTGCAATTACCGCTTTGGTATTCTCGGTTTTGATGATTATTTCGCCCATGGCTGGAGCAGCAAATGTTAGCACATTCAGTGGTGGAGAAAGCGATGTAACCGTCGAAGTTAGAGACGGCCCAGATTATACAAACATAGTGGACGGAACAGTAAATCTTCCATCTGGTGACACGGTTACAAGCGCTAGCGTGAAGATTTCAACCGATATGGCTACTCATGAAACCTACACAACAATCAACTCAGATAGTGCGCAGTATGTATGGGATCCATTCTACAACAACCAACAAACCGAATTCTCAACTCAAAGTGATTTCACCTACACCCAAGATACGGTGAGTCTGGTAAGCGGTGGCTACTCTACCGATTTTGAAAGAACAAATGGCGGATTCAGCGATGCAACCTCTCCTCCTTTGATGGCATCTCCTGGTTGGGAACATGGAACTCTAGGAGACGGTACGGTTCTCAATGACAATTGTAGCACAGGTAACGAGTGTTGGGGTACGAACATGTACGATTTCGATAATGATTACACAAACGACGACAATGGTGCATATTCAACTAGCTTGGTAACCCCTTCAGTGGAAGTAGACCCTGGTGCATTCATCGCTCGTTTCTCTAGTTGGCACGGTTTACATTGGAACCTGTCCAACCCCGGTACTAACCCAACCAAAACCTACTACGACTGTGGTTATGTTATGGTCAGAAACTCATCAGCACCTAACAACTTCCCACCTGTTGACCAATTGTCTTCATGGAGGTATATTCCTTTCGACGTTGCTAATTCCTCCGGAGTTGGATATGTGAATGGCTTATA
>JBMYVD010000092.1:1085-2754 GCA_049606035.1 Candidatus Poseidoniaceae archaeon
GGTATATTCCTTTCGACGTTGCTAATTCCTCCGGAGTTGGATATGTGAATGGCTTATATCCAGTCGGGTTTGGAAATGGTAAGATTCAATCTTGCGATGCACTATCAGGAACTGATTATGCACTAGGTGGAGAATCAACCCACCCTACACTCAACCCTGACGGTTGGGCAGAAATGGCTGTTAACCTGCAAGAGCACGCAGGAAAATACGTCCAATTGAAGTTCGTATTGAAGCATAATTCTGGTACTGGCGTCCCTGAAAACAAAACAATGCCAGGCTGGTTCATCGACGATTTCCGAATAGGCAACCCACTCCCTCAATCTGGATGGATGACGGTCAAGGGATTCACTCCTAAGCAGAATCCAAACCCTGGTTTCCCTGATGGATACGGGATCTTGACACTAGAACAAGAAACAACTCCAACCAACTCTCTGAAGGTCACAGCCTTGAGAGGAGGGACAACTGAAGTTGTTATGGACAGAGACGGCAATCAAGTAGCCAACCTCGAGGGGCCAATCATCGAATTATGGGGGATCGATGCCTCCGAATATCCTGTAATCGACTTGCGGTTTGAATTCGACACCGGGCAATTCAAATTGTCCACTGCAGTTCTACATGGCATCACAATAGGAACTAGAATAGGAACAGGTCTAAATGACACTAACATAATCAGCAGTCCTTCGATAGTTGATGGTGTTTGGTACTCTCAAGGAGGCGCTGAACCGATAATTTACGAACCATCAATTCAGGATAAATCTTTCAATCCGCCTATTTCAAGAACAAAGTTTTCTCAGCCAATAGTGGGAATTACACCAGTAGTGGTGGACAACTGTGCTGAATCTCCAACTATCGAGTTGACTCTTCGAGACGAAACTACTCAAAACGTGACCGCCGGACAAAAATGGATACCTGATAGCCCAATATTCGGGTTCGCAGCGATTCTGTTTTACAACAATCCATGTGACATGTCAGAGTTGTGGTTTGATTTAGAATTCGGTCACAGTTCATCAGGTGTAGAAATTGATATTGCTAATGATGGCGACGTTGAGTGGGCGATGAATGAACCTGCATTTGGCGCATTCGGGCGCCAAACAACCTTCTGGGCAGGAGCGGTCGATGGTGTCAACTATGCAATGGATGCCTCGACACTAACTCTGAATATCAACGGTGAAGCGACAGGCGCTGGGTTCATGTTACCAATTGGTTCAGAAATCAATCTCGCAGACGTAATTCTACACGACAATACAGCGGGGTCATTCGACCTTTCACTTGTTGCAAGCGGTCAAGTTGTTTCTTTAGGTGCGATGCCAAATCAGTCCATACTGGCACATGAGACAATGTATCCTAGAATCGCTTTCAAGGATGCAATTAATTCTCTAATGGACAATCCGCTACTACAAGCATCACACATTGATGCGTACGGTAACGAATGGGCTACTTTCCAGTTCAAGGTTTCCAACCAAAATGCATCTAGTGGTACACAGGTAAGCGTCGGAAACCTCGACATTGTATACGACTGGGAAACAACACTTGGAGCTGCAGCAAACTTCGATAGAGAGTTGAATCAAGGTATCGCATTAGGCAGCGGCGCTCAAGTTGCTGTACCAATAGCACTTAGCGGTGGCTCAGGAGGAGCAGTTATGCTTTCTGATCTCTTAATTACGACAGC
>JBMYVD010000093.1:0-1598 GCA_049606035.1 Candidatus Poseidoniaceae archaeon
TTATCGCCGTCATTGTCGAACTTTTCTGCGACCTTGATGTATGCAGTGTCTACTTCTCTGTTCATGATGTCATCAAAGGTCATAGAATCCTCGCCGCCATCTGATGTAACTCTAATTTCATAGTCGATTAATCCCTTACCGTTCATATTCTCGGCGTTACCTTTCCAGAAATCATCCAAAGATACAGAGTGGCTTCCCTTGTCAATGCTAATTGTAGCATCGTGAGAATACTCAACTTTTCCGTCAACAAGCACTTCGATAGTGTATTCTGCGCCCTTTGGGCCGTAGAATGACAAATCGATTTCGTCATCATCGCCATCGTAAGCGATTTCAGAAATTGTTACTACTGTGTTTGAGCCACTGAAGATTGCGACACCTGCAATCATTCCAGTCACTACAACAAAGGTACCGAAACTAATACCCAGTTTCCGGGCATCAAATTCTTGCTTTTTCAAGTCGTCACCGTTGAAGACCAACCACCAGAGGATAACACCTGGGACAAATAGATCATCTAAAGTAAAGTCTCCAAACAATACGATTGTGTCTATGAAGAAAACAAGAATCATTGTTATGATGAATCCAAACACAGCACCAATCTGAAATTTTAGTGCATCCATGTTTAATCCGTTGCCAGAAGATACTTCAGCAATTACTTCGCCTTCAGCAGATACTTCTACAACAGCATCTACAACTTCGGCTTCTTCTTTGTCTTCTGCGGCTTTGTTTGCTTTGTCCAGTAAACCACTCATTATAATCACCAAATGTACCTGTACATCATAACTACGTCAAGTGCTACGTTATCAATACAACCCCTTCGTGGGTAATATTCGTGGCTTATTCTAGACTTTTCTTCAAAGTCCGGGAGCAGACTCACGCCATTCGGCTTCGTCATCATCGTCTTCTTCCATTCCACGACGTGCGATTACCGCTGCAGCCATTCCTAGCATAGCAAGTGATGGAATTAGTTCAAAGCCTGGCAGATATACACCACGTACGTAGATAGTAATCATCTGAGACATTGAGTTACATCCGCTGATTTCATATCGGCAAGAGAACTCAGAAACTGCTTGGAATTCTAGAGTGTGGTACTCGTCAGTCCATCCTTGGTTCTTGGGAGTTCTGACCATGACTCTGACCTTCTGAGGTGCAGCCATACCTTCGATTTCAACAGACACTAATGGGATAGAGATCTGGAATCCTTTCTCTTCAAGTTTGTCTCTAGATTCATCAGTTACACCTACAACGAATTTATCAGCCCAGTTTCCTTGATTGTATACCTTGAATTCGAAGTTGTGATCGGTCTTTGGAGACAGTTGTAGGAACGGTTCTGTTGCTTCAACCTGTAGTCTGCTAAATTGTAGAATATTGATAATCATCTGAACCTTTGATTCAGCGATATTGGGCGGTGGTGCACCATTTGCTTCAACCACAGTTGCTGTGACTTCTAGGTTGCGCCCAGACATTGTCATTCTCTGGTCTGCTCTGACGGTGGTCTGGAATTCAGATTCGCCGTTAGGTGCTAGTGTGATAGTACCAGGTGCCGCCACTACAAGTCCATCGGCATTGACTTGGATTTGGATTCTCTCAACATAGGAGTT
>JBMYVD010000093.1:1608-2751 GCA_049606035.1 Candidatus Poseidoniaceae archaeon
CCACTACAAGTCCATCGGCATTGACTTGGATTTGGATTCTCTCAACATAGGAGTTGGGGTTTGTAACTCTGCAGTTAGCGAATCCAGTTAGTGTTGCACCAGGGTAAACTGGTACGTCAACAGCACCACTTGGGTTTGGAGACAAACACTGTAGATCGACCGCTGGAACAGAGACCTGTGCAGCGGCTGGAGTTGCCACAACTAGAGTGCTTGCAAAGTACACGGCGAGAATGACTAAACAACGTCGAAGAGCCTTCATGGTATCACCTGTACAACAAGCCACATTCTCGACCCTCATAACCATTTTGGGGATATGCCTTATCGAAAAGGGATAAGTGACCTGCTTGTGATGATGGGCACATGTTGATATGCCTAAGCCTTCTGGAATGGTTGTAAGAGGGATTCAATGACAATCGAATTTACTATTGAAGCAGAAGCACACTGTGATGGACCATGTGGAGTTTACGACCCAGCTAGCGCAAGAGTTGCTGGTGAAGCTGTACAGTCAATGACCAAGAAGATGATTGCACTTGCAGAGAGCCACGGAAGCGATGCACACTCAGCAGCATACATCAACACAATGAGCAGATATGCAGCAATCAAGGAAGAAGAGGCGCAGAAGTGCAAGGATGAACTCCTCGTCCTTTGGACAGACTTCTTCAAGCCACAACACCTTGAAGCAAACCCTGACCTTCACGATACATTCTGGAACGCAGCAAAACTTTGCTCTGCATGCAAGGTTGAAGTTTCAGCAGACCACGCACAAGAATTGATGGATGCTATCGAGGCAATCCACCACATGTTCTGGTCAGTCAAGGGCCGTGAAGTCCCATGGATTCGCGCATCTTGAATGTGAAAATAAAGGGCGACTCGATGTGGCCCAATTTCAAGGATGGAGATACACTATCCTGTGAGCAATACTCAGGTCAAAATGTGCGTGTGGGCAACATAGTTGTCTTTACACATCCATTCAAGCCCAATGTGACCTGCGTAAAGCGTGTAAAACGAATTACGGACTCGGGCGTTTTTGTTGAAGGAGACAATCCCGACCCGCTAGCGAGTGAAGATTCGCACAACTTTGGAATCGTATCCCTTGATGCAATAATTGCAATCTATTCGAGTTAGCGTCAACGCTGTTCGAAA
>JBMYVD010000094.1:0-2685 GCA_049606035.1 Candidatus Poseidoniaceae archaeon
TTTCCGTCAGTGATTCGGTGCTTTTTCGAGGCCCCGTCTTGGACTAATTCAACAGATTTCACCGGTGTAGATAATCGCAGTTCTCCTCCCAACTCTTCGAATAATTTCACCAGAGTCCTCACAAGAGCATGGGTACCGCCTGCTGGGAAGTAAACACCCCACTCTCTCTCAAGATAGTGGATTAGCGTGTAGATTGAAGAAGTCTGGAAAGGATTTCCTCCAACTAGAAGAGAATGGAAACTGAGAGCCTGTCTAAGATGGTCATCCTTGACATATTTTGCAACCGTCTTGTACACTGAGCGGTCTGCTCGCAACTTGATCAAGGAAGGGGAAACTGCAACCATGTCTGAGAATCTACCAAATGGTCGGTCAGCCAATTCCGTGTATCCCTTTGCGAATACCTTCTTTGCATACTCGAAAAATCTCTGATATCCATCAGCATCTGACTGGCTGCGCTCTGCGATTTGCTTGACCATTGTCGCCTCGTCTCTGACGTAGTCAAAACGGTCGCCATCGCTCCAAATTAGCCTGTACATTGGCTGAACTTCCATCAGTTCAATGTAATCTTCCAACTTTTTTCCGGTGAGTTCGAAAAGGTCTGTTAGAGTATGAGGAGCAGTAATTACAGTCGGACCTGCATCGAAAGTGTAGCCATCGTCATGGTAAACATAGGCCCTTCCACCAGGTAAATCACGAGCCTCATAGAGCACTGTTTGGATGCCCGCACTTTGGAGACGTATAGCGGCTCCAAGGCCACCGAAACCGCTTCCGATGACTGCTGCTTTTTTTGGAAGCAGTTTTGATTTGGGCATGTCGGGGGCTTTCCGTTATCACTTGATAATGTTCGCTTTTTCCTGTGATAAATAACGGCTTGAAAACAACGCCTTATAACCTCAGAATAATCACTAGACGTCAGGTGACCACCATGCCTAATTCACTAGAAGTCAGTGACCCCGAGTTGGTTTTGGCTACTAGTGGAGAGAGTTTCCACTGGGCAAAGCGGTTCCTTGGAAAGAAAATGGGATACGACGCAGCACGCTTGTATTCATTCTGCAGAGTACTAGACGACATGGCCGATGGTGACATCCCAAATGGTCATGAGCATCTCAAGGATATCCAAACCACACTCAATAATGGAGGATGGGAAGGACATCCATTCCTCAACCAATTCTCCAACATGGTGGATGAATACCAACTCCCTGTCGAAGTAATCGGTTCTCTTGTCGAGGGCTTGATGGATGACCAAGCAGATGAAGTTCTAATCAAGGATGAAGAAGACTTGATTCAGTACGCCTACAAGGTTGCTGGAACAGTAGGACTTCTGATGTGCTGTGTACTGAATACAAGCAATCCAAGAGCAAAACCTCACGCGGTTGATCTTGGAATCGGAATGCAACTCACCAACATCGCAAGAGACGTCGTAGTCGATGCAAAGATGGGGCGCAGATATCTTCCAGGAAGTTGGGTTAACAACATGACTCCAGAAGAAATACTAGAAGCAGCAGAAAACCCAGAAGGAGAGGACGCTGCTCTGATTTCATCCGCTGTTAGAAGACTTCTCAGCCTCGCTGAGGAATACTATGCAAGCGGTCGTGTAGGTCTTTCTTACCTTCCAGCAAGAGCTCATTTCGCAATTGGAGTTGCTGCTAAGGTATACCGACAAATCGGAATTCAATTGCTGCGCTCAAAGCACATGTGGTGGGGAGAGAAACAAGTCACATCAAAGGCTAGCAAGGCATTCTGTACATTGAGAGCATCCTTTGGAATGTTCAGAAGATTCCCACATCCAAGAAGTAATCACAATACAAATCTGCACACCTTCCTCAAACCTTACCAAAACCAAGGAGGAACGTGGGGATGACCATTGAAACCCACGTCATTGGTGATGGTTGTTCTGCAATGATGTTGGCAAGCAGAGCAGACGAATTAGAAGGTCACAACATCACTCTAATCAGGCCGGATGGTGCACCTCCAGCAAAAGACCACATGCTTGGATTTTGGAATACACCAGGACTGAAATTCGCATCAAAGGTTGCTAGAGCATCTTGGTCTAACTGGTCGATTATTACCGATTCTGGAGAGTACAAGATGTCCTCCAAGAGGTATGCTTACCACGCTATGCACAAGGAGAAATTCCTCGAATCGTGTCATGTAAAGGCAGACATGAAGGATGTCAAAATAATCAGTGAAGAGGAGGCAGCACAGAAACGACGCCCGAAGTTGACGTTTGATTCCCGACCACCAAGAGCCAGCAAGAATGCGATGCTACAGCATTTCCTTGGACAAGAGGTCATAGTTGACAAACCAATATTCGATGAATCCACTGCGATTTTGATGGACTTCAGAGTCGACCAATCTCACGGTATGCACTTCATCTACCTCCTTCCATTTTCACCAACTCAAGCGTTGGTTGAATCCACTCTATTCAGTACAAAAGTTCTCGAAGAAGAATTCTATGTCGATTCTATAAACCAATACCTATCAAGTCATTACGGAGCAAGTGTGAAGAAAATTGCTCACCAAGAAAAGGGAGTAATTCCGATGGGTAAACTGTCCCCACACGACCCCAAAATACCAGGTCTCGGGGCAAATGCAGGAGCAATTAGACCTGCGAGTGGATACGCATTTGTATTCATGCATCAGCAAATTCACAGAGCAATAAAGAGGACAAAGAAAGGTAAGAGT
>JBMYVD010000095.1:0-2633 GCA_049606035.1 Candidatus Poseidoniaceae archaeon
CCCAGTTGTGGTATGCTGATCCAAATGCTACTGTACCATCAAGAACGCTTACTTGCCATTCTTTCTTCTTTTCTTCAGGTGCGAATTGACGGATTAATTTGTTGACTTTGATGATAGTCTCTTCAAATCTCTTCAACATATCTTCAGGAGTAACCTTTAGTTCGTTGATTAGACGGTCAACTTTGTTGATAAACAGAACAGGCTTTACCTTTTCCTTAAGTGCTTGACGGACAACAGTCTCTGTTTGAGGCATTGGTCCTTCCACTGCACATGCTAGGATGAAACATCCGTCAACTGCACGCATAGCACGAGTAACGTCTCCACCAAAGTCAACGTGACCAGGTGTGTCGATTAGGTTGATGAGATAGTCAGTTCCTTCGACGCTGTGTACCATGGATGCTGATGCAGCGTTGATGGTAATTCCACGAGCGCTCTCCTGCTCATCGAAGTCCAGAACTCTGCTCTTTCCAGCAAGGTCTTCGCTCATCATTCCTGCTCCTGCAATTAGGTTGTCAGAAAGTGTAGTCTTTCCGTGGTCAATGTGAGCTGCGATACACAAGTTACGAATCTGTGGTAGTATGTGCATAACTTCTGTTGCCTTCTTGATGTTGTCTTCTTTACGGCCCATGGTCAATCACCTGACTCTCGTCTGCTCTGTCCACCTTGAAGGGGTTTATCAAATCGACTACCCAAATCTATGTTGAATCGTGTGCTGTGTGCTGATTATGCACTCAACTTGGCTTGCTTATACTCAATTTTCATATCTCTGAATAATTGACGCAAATCATCTCTAGCAGTTCTGACTGAATTTTTCAAATCCTCTACCTTTGCTTTCATTGCAGCTTTAGACTCGCTGGCAATGTTTTTGAATTCCTTTTTTGCTCTTTGGAATTCAAACATTTTGGAACGTAAATTATCTCTGTATTTTGCCAAACGTTCCTCGAATTTGTGTATGCTGACATTACTATTTTCTAGCCTCTGCGCCCTCTTTTTGAATTTCATGTTTACCTTGGCAACCTCAATTGAATGGTTTGGGGTTGATTTCAACTGTGAATTTAATCCAAGATAATTGAATGACTTAATCCACCATTTGCTTGGGTCTACGTGGTACCACTTGTGTCCATTTCTGTAATCCGCTTGGAAGGTGTGGTGGAAGTTGTGATAACCCTCGCCGAAGGTAAGGAATGCAAGCCAAAAAGAGTCTCTGCTGGAATTCTCTTCTGAGTAAGGTTGTGTACCCCAAATGTGTGCTGCACTGTTGATTAGGAATGTTCCATGATGAACGAAGACTACCCTTGCCAATCCTGCCCAGACAAAGCATCCTACTGCGCCGGACAAACCACCGATAGCCAACCCAACAATCGCAGGTAAAATTAGGCCTGAGAGCGCACCAATTAGAAACACATTCCTGTGTTGCCACATGATGATTTTGCTTTGCTGGAGGTCTTTGACGTTAGAAAAATCGTTTGTAAATTTTTCTTCTTCAACCAATATCCATCCAATATGAGAATACCAAAATCCCTTCGATGCACTGTATGGGTCTTCTTCTGAATCAGTCATTTTGTGGTGTCGTCGATGGTCTGAGCACCATTCGATGATCGAGTTTTGAAATGAACCGGCTCCAAATATTGCGTAAAACAAAACAAGTGGCCACTTGGCATTGTGAGACCTGTGTGAAAACAGACGGTGATACCCAACAGTAATTGATAATCCGCATGCAAAGTATAGGAAAAAGAACACAATCAGTTCTAGAAGCCCTGGTGGACTAAAGTAGATCCAGTGTAGGACAATCCCGAGGGTTGCAAGTACTGGAGTGGCGAATAAAAATATTGAATTCAGCCAATTAATTTGCACAGCCTTAGTATCACTCATGTTACCTTGGCATTGAAATCCGTTATTGACTATATGGGTCAGGTGAACAGATTTGCATCGGTTAAGGAATCATCTTGCGCTAGCCGCAATGCGCTGAACTTCTTCCTTCTTTGCTACAGCAAATGAGGTAACATCTCCAACGCTTGCTTTGGTTAACTCGTTGATGATACACTGAGTCAGTGTTCTCTTGGACTTGGAAGTACCTTGTTGTGCACCCTTTGCTAGGTTGCCTAGTGCAACGTCAAGTCTTCTTGAAGGTGAACTGTCGACTGCCTTTGGTTGTGATACAGCACCGAACTTGATACGAGTGATTTCTTCCATTGGTGCAGCGTAGCAAATCGCATCGACGAATGCTTGCAGTGGATTCTCTCCACTTCTTTCTGCCATAGAGTCAAGAGCAGCCTCGAACGCTTTCAAAGCACCCATTTTCTTTCCAGTGTACTTACCAGTTCGCATTAATTTGTTGGTGAATCTTTCAACGACTGACAACTTTGCTTTACCGAACCAAGCATTTGCGTGGCGTCCACCAGTGTGGGGAACGCCAACGGTTGACAAATTGATGTAAGGAGCTAGTCCTGGATCTCTGCAGACAACTTCTGCAGCATCGTACTTTCCGAATACTAGAGTACCAATTCCTGCGATTGGCTTTGCCTCTTCGACGGTTGTTTCTTCTTGTGTCTCGACTTCGTCACTCATCACAATCACTCCGTATCAGCGAACTGGCTTCTCCTTTCGGCCACGGACCATTTCATCGAGTGAAA
>JBMYVD010000096.1:0-2424 GCA_049606035.1 Candidatus Poseidoniaceae archaeon
GCTAGAACGTTTGTTGAGGCATCTGCTCTCAATTCCATTCCATACTTTGGTTTGAGTTCACTGGATTCAACAAAAGCTGAACCTCCATCGATATGATACATCATTCTGTTAGCCTTTGAGGAGGCAGTTGGAAGTTCAACCGATGAACCAGCCTTGATTGTTAGAATGTACAATGCAACCTCATTTTCTGGGTCATTTGCCCAAGATGCACCTGGAGCGGAAGGGGCGACGTGCTCATTCCAGCTTCCTGTAATTACTCTAACATCTCCTCCTTCAAGTTGGATGTGAGGCACTTCATGTGCCCAAATCATTTCGTATCCTGGCTCTGTCATCTTGTTCTTGGCTGGAAGATTAATCCAAATTTGGAAGAGGTCCAATCTGTTTGGTTTGTCTTGATTGACTAGGGGGAACATCTCTGAGTGTTGAAGACCAGAACCTGCTGTCATCCATTGGACATCACCGAAGCCGTACCTACCGGTGGAACCGCCAGAATCGAAATGGTCGACTAATCCCTCTAGAACCACAGTGATTGTCTCAAATCCACGGTGAGGATGTGCAGGGAAACCCGGTACCATTGTTCCGTGATACATCTTCCAATCGTTTGATTCGTCAAAATCCGAACCGATATGTCTTCCAACTAATCCACCATCTGGGCCTTGGCGTTCGTTGCCTTCGGGGTACAGGTCCAAGTGGTGTACACAGAACAAGAACGGATCTAATGTATCTCTGACAAATCCCATTGGCCGGTTTGATTTGACACTCTTGCCCATGATGCTTTGTCACGAAGGCCATTCATTAAGCGTTGTATCATGTCCAAAAATAAACATTTGAATATGGTGTCGAGAACGCGTAACTATGGAACATGCAGAAGTCTATGATAGAATAACTGCAATACTCGAAGATGAAGATGATTGGGTAACTGCCATGGCTACTGTTGCTTGTGAGTTGCACAACTCCTTTGAGCACTATCATTGGACTGGATTCTATCGAACAGTATCTCCTGAAGTTTTGAAAATTGGCCCTTACCAAGGAGGACACGGTTGTTTGACAATTACCTATGACAGAGGAATATGTGGTGCAGCAGCTAGAACTGGCGAGTCGCAGATTGTACCAAACGTACATGAAAGGCCTGAACATATTGCTTGCAGTTCTACAACCAATAGTGAAATTGTGATACCGGTAAAGAACTCAAATGGAGATGTTGTCGCAGTTTTAGACGTCGATTCTGATGAATTTGATGCATTTACAGAGGATGACATTTCCCTCGCTCAAGATATTTGTGAATGGCTTGGAGCAACATATCATTCCGATGATTGAAGCCATACATAAGTTGAAGTAGATTTTTCCTATTTACAAAACATGGGCAAACAGAAGAACGTTCTGGGGCACGACATTGGAGAGTGCTCCTGCAAGCCGTTAACAGGATGGTACAGAGACGGACATTGCCACACTGATGAGCATGACAGAGGCTCTCACACAGTATGCTGCATAGTCAACGAAGAATTCCTTCAATTTGCTAAATCAAAAGGAAATGACCTGATCACTCCCGCACCCCATTTCAACTTCCCAGGACTAAAGCCGGGTGACTCGTGGTGTGTTTGTGCTAGAACTTGGCTGGACGCGCTGAACCACGGTCAAGCATGCCCAGTTGACCTGGAAGCCACTAACATCAAGGCACTAGAGATAATTCCTCTAGAGTTACTTGAAGATAGAGCGGTTTGATTACTCGGCCTCGCCAATAGCGCCAGTCATTGATTGGTACATCTTTGCATCTTGCTTCAGGAATGGTGTGTACATTGCAGGTAGCACGAATAGACTCGAAATGAGTGCCAGTGCAATCGCTACGACGAAAACCTGTCCGAATAACTGGAGAGGAACCAATGAAGAGAAGTTCAGAACTGAGAAACCACCAGCTGTAGTAAGTGCAGCACCAAACATTGCACGACCTGTTGTTGCTACGGACTTTGTTGACCATTCTGCGGGGTCTGCAAACGGAGCATGTTCCACTTCTTCCTCAAGCCGAGTTGTCAAATGCACAGCATAGTCAACACCCAAACCAAGTGTCAGCGCACCTATTGTTACCGTTTGTGAGTTGAGTTCATATCCTGTTAATCCCATGATTCCGTAAACCCATACAACGACTACCATCAAAGGAATCCAGGTAACGAATCCTCTAGCTGCACCTCTTGCTAGGTCCTTCTGTCTAACTGTGTTAATTCCAATTAGCATCAATAGAATAACACCGGCAACTGTTCCAGTCGATAGGATTGCGGAGTCCGCAACATCTGCTGTAATCTGTGCTAAAATCAGAGAACGCCCAGATAGTTTGACAGTGAAATCACCGTCACTTTCCTTTGCTAAATCTGCAAGATCCTCAGATAATTCTGACTCAAAGTCTGCGGTTGCTTGCCAATCCAATGTAGC
>JBMYVD010000097.1:0-2354 GCA_049606035.1 Candidatus Poseidoniaceae archaeon
ATAACGCCCTGTTACGCCCTCCAACGATGGATCAGTTGCAGCAAACACCGTGGATTGTGAAGCTTTGTGAGCACTCTTGCCACCATCGCTTCGGAAAAATAATTTGAAGAATGGCATCATGATTTTCATTGGACCAGGAAGACCTTTTGTTGTCAGCGATTGTGTCATTGAAGTTGATGCTCTTCCAGGGAATACGATATTGACACTAACGTTCTCTGGTTCCAATCTTTTAGAGAGTGCTATCGACATGGCTTCCAAGATACTTTTTGAGTGGGTGTATGTCATCAATCCTCTGAATTTTTTCTCTGCCTGCAAATTTGTTGGGTCAATTGCGGCAGGTTTGTCCCCACCACTGATGTTCAATATTCTGGGCGAGGGCGAGGATTTCAACTTAGGCAAAAGGGCATGGCTTAGGTTCCATGGTGCAACCACATTCACTGCAAAATGCATCTCCAAACCGTCCTCGTTATGTTTGAGTGTGTTTCCAAGATAACCTGCATTGTTAATGAGGACATCAATTTTTGAAACACTTTGATTAATGGCATTTGTTAATAGCTCTACGCCTCTTCTAGTTGAAACATTCCCAACAATAAACTCAATTTCAGAATTTCCTGATTCTTTGATGATGCTCTCTGTAGCCTTTTTAGCACGTTCAGAATTTCTACCAACAACGAGAACTACAGCGCCCATTTTCGCAATGTCAAGGGCGCTGTAATATCCAATTCCCGAGGTTGCTCCTGTGATTACAACTGTTTTTCCTTTCATCAATTTCGACACACAAATATCCCCATTTTTCAGTAAAATATCAATTCGTACTGTTTGACACAAATACCTGCGGAGGGTTAGTTGCCCAAATTTCTTCGAGGAAAGCATCTACTCTGTCGTTGATTGGTGTTCTAGCAAAGTTTGTTTCAACATGGTCTCCTTCGGGATCGAAATCCAAGATATGGGGTGTATTCGGTTGTGCATCAATCGTCTGCCGCAAATTGTCATACATCCAACGACAATTACTCAAGTTAGCCTCTTCAGCTGCAGGAATCGTTGGTAATTTCCCCCCACAGGCAGGATCGAGTTCACCGATAATGAACATAATTGGCACCTCAGTAAATCCATTTCGAATCATCGCTTCAGGATAGAGGCCATAGCCCTCGTAATCAAACCCGAGTTTCTCCATACCGTCGCCTTGTAGATCGCCTCCGTTGAAAGGATAAGGATCAACACCGACATAGATGTCAAACATCTCAAAGATACGGGGTGGATCAAATGTCCATGAATCAGCCACGACAGCAGTAAGGTAGATGTCTTCGTGCGAGTATGCAACGGCTACATTCCATACGCCAATTGAGCCAGCACTTGTTCCATGAGCGAAAACCTGGCTGGTTGGGTAGTTGGCTACTGTGTAATCCATGGCCGCCATCGTAGCCTGCAGACCATTTACCTCTCGAAGAAGACTCGCAGATGAATTCGGGTTGTTCGGATATGGGTCGCCACGACCGGCATAATTGTCATGGTCGCAGAGTGATACCAACAAAACACGGTATCCTTCCTGAATCCGTCGTGTGAGGGTTGAACTCATCATTTCGCCTTTGTTATTGTGTGTGTTTGCCACCAAATGTTTGTCGATTAGTTGGTCAAAGGATTCCTCATGGTTCCAAGTATTCTGTGTGATGGTCTTGACGGTTTGGTATGTCTGATTTTCATCAAACCACCCGTAGCCACCTCCGTGAAGATAGGTCCAGAGTGGAGCTTCAATACCGGGATTATTGATTGGCTCCATGACGAAAAAGGTGTAATGCCCAGACAGTCCGCATGTGTATGCTTCATTCCGATAAAAGGTAATTTCTGCACTTGTGTTGTTGTTCACCTCGAGTATCCTTGATTCGACAAGTTGGATATGTTCAGTCGTTCGTTCGACCAATGGAATTTCGAGTTCATCATCCGAATTTTCAAGTTCCTCATCCCCTGATGTACCTTCAGACTTACCAAAACATCCCGCTAGAGATATCGAAAGAAAAAACAGTACCATGAGACAAGCGTTTGGTTTGGTTGATTTTTTCATCAGACCTCGCCTCCAGATCCTGTTGTGACTTGGGTAGAGCATGGGGTTTTAAGGGACTGAATTCGTGGATTCGATGACCTATGAAGAACCCACTCAAACACAGATTCCAAACTTGGGTGGAGTGCGACACCGTCATCTGTAAGTGCGTATTCAACTCGGGTTACCTTAGAATCTGTGAATTCTGTGCGAGTTACGAGTCCATATTCTTCAAGTTCAGTCAGCCGTCTTGAGAGGGTCGTAGCAGAACTTTCAACTCTCCTTTCAATTTCAGAAAATCGCATTGGTTCTTTGTCTG
>JBMYVD010000098.1:0-2335 GCA_049606035.1 Candidatus Poseidoniaceae archaeon
CAATTTGTTCTTGACTCCAGCCTTGTTCGGCAAGTTGTTCGTCGGTCCACATATACCATTCTCTAATTGTTACATTATAGTATTATTTTGGAACAATGTTCAGACGATTCACTCTGCAAGCGCTTCTTTATGTTCGCGCTTCTTTCGGTTTTGTCGCTTCTTATACCAGGGATAGATTGGCCACTTTGCAAGGCCAGTCCACATTACCATGAATACGAAGGTTGTAGAGACGAAAGCATCTACTTCACTCGACCACGCAGTGTCAACCTATCCGTACTCGACGTACGCAATTCTTGAGTGGTACACTACCAACATTATTCCTAAGGCTAGATGGAGATATCTCCAAATCTTGTTCCAGTTCTTGGACATGTTCCCTATTCATTCTGCTGTTTCTTATACTCTTCCAACTTTTTTTGGTATTCATCGTCGTTTAGTCCGTGCCATCCTTTACACATACCGGTTGGTGACCTTCCACCTCCACATTTGCCCATGGTTATTCCTCAACGTTAGGAAAGTACTAGCATACATTAACTCGAGTTTTTTTTTCTTAAGACAAATTATTCAAAATTTTAAAAATATACAAAGCAATTTTGTGAAGATATAATGCAATACAATTTTATTCCATCTTTTCCAACACATGTTGGGTCCTGTGATGTTACGTAGATGGCTATTCTCATTGCTGGTTGTATCATTGTTGATGACACAGACGGTTTATGCCGATGATGACGATGATGAGGAAGATGATGATGACGATGACGAGAAAATCTTCGGCATTGAGGCTGAAGGTCTCGGTGATGTCTCCCTTTACTTGTTGATTGGTACTATTCTGATTGTTGTTTGGAAACCTACTTTCATGTGGCTTAGAAAAAATGGGCCTGATTTATTCAACAGGGAGCCAAGAGAATTCAAGAAGAAGTTGGGAGTTTACAATAGAAGATTCATGAAAGTGCATCTTTGGATTGGCTTTGGCGCTGCGATCCTGGGTACAATCCATGGATATGTTTTGGAATGGCATTGGACTCTGTGGCTTGGTACTGCATTCATTTGGGTGCTTGTTATCAGTGGCACAATGATGCAGTGGCGATGGCCTCCTAAGGAAATGCGCAAGGGTGCACGGTTACTACACATGCAGAGAACATTGACTATTCTCTCTGTCGTACTGTTATTAATCGGCCATGGGATTGTTGACTAAGTATGTCATTGATTTTCCATTGAATCCTTTGCAATTTGACGAATATCGACTTCCCACTGCGTGAACTCAGGCATTGTCATTGGGTCAACCCCATGAACTGCATGAAGCCAAATCAGCGTTCCAGTATCGACGAGAATGTCACCCGCATGGCCCTTCTCATCGGTGAAGAGAGAGGTCGCCCTTGGCCCCTGAAGCTGTTCAACATCCCCTTCAAGATCTCCCGCTTCGAACATCTCGCGCATTTCATAGGCTAGAGCACCATGATGGAATGTGAACACTTCTGTTCCGGGATAATCAGCACTGAGTTCTTGTGAAAGATTTTCCCAATATGGCATGAGATCGAGCGTAGAATTGGTTGCATACTCGCTTGCGTTATCGTATTCACCGGGGAAATCCTTCCACGGCATAGCCAAACCGATGCGTACGTTTGGATTCTTATCAACAGCGTAGTCTGTGAAATTCCAGACCGCCTGGTCTGTATCTAGGGTTTGGATGAATTCTGGTGAACAGCAAATCATGACCAAAACATCAATTTCTCCTGTGTCTAGGAAGGCTTTGATGTTAGCTTGATGCTCAGCATCCTCCCATAACAAGCCAGGTGACCCGGATTCGCCGCCGCTGAATTCGATGTATTGGGCGTGGTTCGACTCGCCCGCAGTGTGGGCATAATCCTCTAACAATTCTGCAAACTTACGACCAAAGCTGTGACCGATATACAAGACATTGTAGTCATCAGCATCGACTTCCTCGGGTGAGCCCATTCCATCGTCTCCATCTCCTTTTCCACCGCCACGACCCAAGCATCCCGAGAGGGAAACCATAACCATCGAAAGGGCTAGGAAAACTGCAATTCTCTTATTCATGCTATATCTTCGTAGTGAGTGACTTATGTTTGTTTTGTAACATGTTTGTTACAACCAAAATAATCCCGGCAAAATATTATCATATCTGCTACTCAAAGTCAAGATGAGAATTATGCTCGAATCTGATACTTCGCGAGTTTCAGATGAGTGTGTAACTGCTCCAGTCGAATCAAACGATTACGGGTTTGTGGTTAACGCAATACGCTGTTTTGGGTGGAGTTTAATACTCTCTTTTTCCATATTTTTCTTAGTAGGTACATATGCAGAATTTCAAGGCCCA
>JBMYVD010000099.1:0-2280 GCA_049606035.1 Candidatus Poseidoniaceae archaeon
CCGAAAATTCGAACCCCGTCTGCTTGAAGTTGTGCGAGTTGGGTTTCAAAGTCCCTGAAGTAGATGTTTGTAACATCACTCTGAGTCAATGATTCAGCGCCGTTAGAAAGGTCGATGTAAGAAACAGAGCCCTCTGGATCGATTGTGTATGAATCATTAGGTTCTCCTTCATTTGCTACAAGAGCGACGCTTCCGTCTGGCGTAAATGTGATCATGTCTGGTAAAGCTCCCGCTGCAACCGTTGCAATGGAGTTTCCATCAATGTCCATGAATACGGCGTAACCAGCATCCTGCTTGCTCATACCTGAGCCTTCATCACCTGTTCCAGCCACTGCAACAGCGACTAGTCCGTCATGGACTGCTACGCTGTTTGGTTCACCGTTGTTAACAACGATTCGGTGTATCAATTCTGGATTTGAAGGGTCGTGCATGTCGAGAATGTCAACTGAACCTGTAACTGCATTAACAATGAATGCTCTATGGCTTTGTGCGTCGTATGCTGGAATTTCACTGGCACCTTCTCCAAGTCCGCTGTCGTATTCCCCGACTAATTCCCAATGGACATCGCTGTCACCCATAACGGTGTACTGGTTTGGACAGTCGATGGCCAAATGTGCTCCTGTATCAGCAGCAAGGCATCCAACTTCTTCTACAATCTCAGGTTCTGGCTCCTCAGAAAGATGAACTGGGCTTGCGATTGCGATAGTCCCTGATACTTCATTCGCAATCAGCAACAAAGGTTGGTTAGTTGGACTTTCTGAAGCAGAGACAAATGTTACTCCTTCAGGGCTAACGTGGTCAGAGAATGTCAGGTATTGGTCGAAAACTGCTTCTGTTGGGTTGGTGATGTCGAATATTGCGATACCACCAGCGCGCTCCAGACCCAAGAATGCAAATGTCCTGTCACCGTAGCTACCAGAGGTTACTCCCTCTGGTTCAGATCCTTTGTCATCATTTCTTGACGCTGTGTAAGGGTTCAGGTAATCATCATAGATGTGGGTAATGTAGGTTAAATCATCACCGGTATCGAAGACTAATTCTCCGTCTGAGTTCCAAATTGACATTGAACGGGCTCCAAATCCTACTATTTCTTCGACCTGACCGTCTCCGTCGTGGTCACCGTCCACAAGACTGACTTTCAATCGTCCGAGATTTTCTTTTTCTAGCAAGTCTGCTTGGGCTGTCGCATCATAGCCCATCTCTGCCCAGTATGTTGAATTGAGAACTAGATCATCTGCACGTCCTTCGTCTGTCCATTCTGAGTTGTCTCCCTCGTATTCTCTGCTGTCGCCCTCGTTAGCGGTTAGGATGTAATCTTCTCCACCTGAGTTGAATAGCGAAATTGCATCAGGCATGTACATTGATGAAACCGGTGCATCACATGTAAGAACTAGCCCGTCATCTTTGTCGCTGAAGTCGTAACAACCTTCTGAGTAATCTTTTGTACCCAATGCGACGATTGAATCAAGTGTCATGGTTTCGAGATTGATCATTCCAAACGCATTGTTTTCCTGGAACATTACGTAAGCAGTAGAGTCGTCAGTCGATACGCTGATGTACTCGGGCTCCAAATCCTGGGCAACTGTTGAGATACCAGGGTTTGCGTACAATCTAACCCCTTCATCGATCAGTGCTTGTCGGTCGTTGTTGAAACTTGAGAAACCGATTTGTGTTACTGTTCCAGTTGACACTTCAACTACGGTTACTGAACCTTCTGGGTCTACATCATAGTCATCGTTTGGCTGTCCTTCGTTTGCCGAAAGGATGTATTCTCCACTGTGAGTGAAGGTGACCATGTCTGGCAGAACGCCAGCTGTGTAGGAATTCAAGAATGTCCCATCAGTAGAATATGTCAAAATGTATCCATTTGCCATATCGTCTGCACCATTCGCAACCGCCATAGCAACCACTCCGTTACTTATTGCGATGCTATTTGGCTCTCCATAGGAAGAGACGTCTATTCTCTGCACCATTGTCGGTGAACTTGGATCTTCGAGGGAAATCATGTCGACTGAGGAATCGACAGCATTGACATAAAATGCAGTGTTGGAATCAGAATCATAGGTTACAATTTCTGCGTACCCTTCACACTCATCCTCTCCCATGTCACATCCCTCTGGGGATGCCTGGTAGCTTCCGATTTCTACCCAAGTGTATTTTGAAGATTCATCGTGTCTGTAAGTCGTTGAACTGCGACAGTCTACAACGCTGTTGTAGTGTGAGTCGTGTAGTACACTCTCGCCACAACCTATTGCATCTGCACCATCTGCACCGTCTGCT
>JBMYVD010000100.1:0-2271 GCA_049606035.1 Candidatus Poseidoniaceae archaeon
TGGTGGCGATAGTGACTTACCTCCGTGTGGTCAAGTCAACCCTGCGGATCCTCAAAGCCCGGTTAGATGTGAAATTGTACCAGAAATGAATACGGGTGAAACCTTCGGAGTAAGGGGAACTGTGACCAACCGCACTAACGATGCATGGGATCAAGATCCAATCGCATTACAGGTTGACGTCGATGGTAACGGACAGTTCCAGGGCGCTCAAGAAACTGCGTTTACTCAGAGACCGGTCATGAAAGACGGAGATGCAACGTTCGAGTATAATTGGACATGGTACAGCCAGTATGCAGCAGGAACCTACGGAGTTCGTGTTGACTTTACAAACAACGCTTACTACTTCACTGGTAACTCAACCAATTTAGCAGCAACAGGAGCTTACATCAACGTAACAGTCGTTGGTACAACCCAATTCCAAATGACTAGCGTTCCAAGACTGTATCGCAATTCAACAACAGTCATCGAGGCTAGATTGTTAGATAACTCTCTACAGCCAATACGTCAAGCACCAGTAACATGGAGTTGGTCATATGATGGTAGAAGCGGTGTAAATTACACCGATGATTTAGGAACATTCGCAGTTCCATTCGAAATCAACCCTCAAGATGCATTAGGCAACTATTCGCTTCAATTTGAATTCGAAGGTAACCGTCTGATGAAGGGCAACATCGATAGCCAAAGCGTATGGGTAGTTTCGAGAACTTATGTTAACGTGATATCTGCAGATCCTAACATCAGACAATCTGGCGACCGTTGGGACTTTACTGCACAGGTAACCGACGATAATAAGACCGCCTCGATTAAAGATTCAGGAGGACGTGAATTGAGCGGAGAAACATCACCTAACGGTGGTTTAGTGGATGTAATCTACGAAGGACAGGACTTTGACGGTGTCATGCATCGGCAAGTGGTTGCTACGCTAGCACCTAATGCAGGTTTGATTTCACTGCCTGAGCCACAGGTCGACGGCAGTCACCTGTGCTACTATGATGGCAATTTCGACCAAATTCCAGACCGTGATCAAAATGGTATCGGAAATGGTAATGGACAATTGGATGATTTCGAGGCTATCGGCTGTCTAAAGGCAAATGTTGCACCTCTGTCCCCTCAAATTTTGCGTGAGGACCCAGACAGCTTCCTCCCAGATGGGTTCGGACCGGTCTCAGTATACTTGAGATTCCGTGAAACCTTGCCTAATGAGGGATGTGAAATTCTTGAAGTGGAATATCTATCCCTGCAAGGAAAGTGGGACCCATGTGTTGATGAAATTGGTAATGACCACTTCAGAGTTCAGATGGCTTACAATGCGAATGGATTCTCTCTGATAGGTAGAACATCTTTGGATGTAGATGACCAGATTGTTTACACTAGTGAAATAGACCCACTAACCGGCAAAGTGATTCCAAAACCAATGGTAGTTACAGGACAGTTAACCGATGAATTAGGAACAAATCTAACCTTCAGAAATGTTAGAGTCAACTACGAGATGGTAAACAGCCCATCTGGACCGGTTGCATGTTACAATGGAATAACCGACTTGAACGGTAGGTTCGCAATCACATGTCCACTGAGCGATGTTTTGGCAGGTAAGGCAAGAGTTACAGTAACATACTCTGCATGGGATAACAACGATGCGTACAGATATCAAAACAAGACAATTCAGACTGAATTCGACGTTTTCAGTAACTCAACACTTCAAATCTCTGAAGTTGGACCATTCAAGTCCAGTGTTGAAACATTCGTTGCTCCAAACAATGGCACTTCTTTCCCGGTCTTGTACCTAAAGGAAAGTTTCCACATTGATGCTATATTGACCCAATCAAACGGTCAACACGTAGGTGGAAAGTGTCTGAACATCTACTTGGACCCTGAAAAGAATGCAAGACCGCTCTCAAGCATCAATACTAGAGATTCTGACGGAATGATAGAATGGTTCAGTGGCGACCCTAGCCAAAACCCAGGCTTGAAGGGTGTCGAAACCACTGGTGGAGAACTGGAAGGATTCAGACTTCTCAGAGTAGCATTCGAGCCGGATGTCAACGTTCCTGGAGGATGTGACAAGGATACAAGCAATGTCTTGAATGGTTCGCATATGGATATCGTTGTACTGGTCCGAAGTAGAATCGATCTTCAGGTCAAGACCTCTTGGTCCTATGTTAACGATAATGGGAAAGACACAGGTGACCCAATCTTCGGTGAAATCGCACTATTGCGTGACAGACTCAACTTAGCAGTTGAGAATGAAGAGGTATTCTTCGTTCGAGAATA
>JBMYVD010000101.1:0-2270 GCA_049606035.1 Candidatus Poseidoniaceae archaeon
TGCCCTGGTCTAGTACATCGACAACCTCTTCTTTCACTGCAATCATGTCGTCTAAACGCTCTTGCCACTCTGAAGATAATGACCCCGCAACGAACATGCGAGTCGTATCTACGACGTATCCACGGTGCAGGTGAACTAGGTCGACTAGAACTGGTTCGTTCGCTTTGATTTTTGTAAATCCGCTTCCCATTGAAGCCATTGGATGAGGGCCTGTACCCCCAATTGCTGAATCGAAGAATGAAGGAATACCACCTGCGCGGCCTGAGACAATTACTCCACGGTCACACTGAAGTGGGAATCTACGCATTTGCACATTGCCACCGAAGCCAGCTGCTCTGCTAACCGCTTCTGCCGCTGCGACCAATTCGATTTCAGGAACGCCTTCTCCTCCAACTGCAGAAACTGCCTCAAACATAGCCATCTGAATTTCAGCGCCTTCTGCCATCATTTCCAGTTCCCATGCGCTCTTGACTTCCCTTTGCGAATGAACGATTTGAGTACAGTCTTCAGTTACTCCAACTTTTGATGCAAACCTAGTTGCGAAGGAATGAGGTAATTCACCAAATTGCATTGCTGGCTTACATCCAATTTCTTCTGCGAATGCAGCCATGCGTGGGAATGATTCCACAGAATGAGGTGAATCATCTCCTCCAGATTCATGTTGTGCTCTTGCTAGTGAACGTCTGACAAACAGCCTAGATTCACCTTCTGCTGTTACCAGAAGGGATGCGTTTTGCCTGCCTCCGGCATAGTAATACAAATCGACAGGAGTCTGAATTAGGGCAGCTTCTAGTCCCTTTTCTGCGAGTCTAGATGCCAATTCCTTTTGTCTAGATTCGAGTTCAGAAACCGGCACTCTCCAGTCTTCTCCCTCTGGGCCAACCAAGGTTGTTAGTTCGCCCTCCATGACTATCACGTGATGCCATTAGTTCAAAACGACTTCCGTCACAAGGATTGGACAATCTTGGAGATTTATTCCACTTTGATAAGTTCCGGAACGTATTCTTCAGTCGACTCCAAGCGCTGCTCTGCAATATCACAGTACTCCTCAGAAATATCGCAGCCGATGTACACTCGGCCTGCCTGTTTTGCTGCAACCGCTGTTGTTCCAGAACCAAGGAACGGGTCGAATACAACATCCCCCAAGAAGGTAAACATCTCAATGCACCTCTTGGGGAGTTCGACAGGGAAGGGTGCAGGGTGGTTCACGCGCCTTGCGGATTCGGTTGAGAATGACCAAATCGACTTGGTTTGCTGAATGAATTCATCTCTTCCAATTGTATCGATTCTGCCTTCAGCTCTCTCTGACTTTGTTCTTGGTAACTTGTAGTCGCCTTTTGAAAACATCAACATGTATTCGTGTATGTCACGAAGACAAGGATTGGACGCTGATTGGAAAGAGCCCCAGGCGCAGGATGAGCCGGCACTTGCCGATTTGTCCCAAATCACTTCACCTCTGTGCATGAACCCGATTTCATGCATTATCAGATTGATATGGCTAGCCAATGGAATGTATGGCTTACGCCCTAAATTTGCAACATTCACCACCATTCTACCACCTGGTGCTAGAATCCTGTAACACTCTGAGAAAACCTCGTGCAGAAGACCTAGATATTCGGTAAGCGATAGATCCTCATCATACGCTTTAGACGCGTTATATGGAGGTGAGGTGACGACTAGGTGAACACAATTATCGGGGATTGGAAGTTTTCTAGAATCTCCATTGATTACTATATTGTGCAACTCCTCTGGCAATTCTTGAGACGCTCCTACGTCCCTTTGGGAAACAAGGTCATCATACATTCGAGAATTGTAGTACATCGAGGAATCGTGACCTTCCCTTTTTGAAACTCCAAATGAGGATGTTGTGGTCTTTGCACGCTTACGAGGTCCTTCTAGAGAATCCTCACGCGCCATGCTTGTCATCGCTCAAACAGAGTATATGACATTTCGCGCCTTTGGCCATCATGGGACGCGCGTTTGAACCGGTCGAATCAAAAACCGAGGGCTAGTGGACGGACTGATGGCGAAGGTCCTCACCCTCGACGAGGTTGACCTCGAAGGGCGCACTGTTCTAGTGCGCGTGGACATCAATTCCCCATTAGATCCTGAAACAAATGTATTCTTGGATGATACTCGTATCAAAAGAATCATTCCAACTTTGAACAAGTTATCAAAGTCAAAAGTTGTTCTTCTCGCTCATCAATCGCGACCAGGGAAGAAGGATTTTACATCAACTCTTGGACACTCTAGAGAATTGGGCAGATTGC
>JBMYVD010000102.1:0-2231 GCA_049606035.1 Candidatus Poseidoniaceae archaeon
AATCAAAGTGTTACTCAGCGCAATTTGTGAGTTCAGAAAATTGGGTTGCTCTAGAGGAAGAAAGCGGTAAGATTTTCCTCGTGGAAATGGTCAATGAAATGGCCAAAATCAAGGGACTAGGGGTATTTAATCCGACAGAAACAATTGGCAATGCAGAAATTGGTGAAAAAATTGTTATTGGACAAAAAATTCTAACCAAACTAAATCCGAAACTCCCGGAATTGTACAAAGGGATGAGAAGAAGGGCTCAGACCATTTCGGCCAAAGATGCTGGTGTATTCATTACCCGGCTAGGTATTGGCCCTGGAGATGTTATTCTCGAAGCAGGGCTGGGTAGCGGAGGACTTTCTCTCCACTTAGCTCGAGTGTTAGGTAATTCAGGAACGCTAGTGACTGTTGAGGCTAGGGATGAACATGCAGAGGTTGGTCTTGAAAACCTCAACATAGCAAAGCAATGCCTTCCCGAATTCCCTACTCATCATCACATTTCTGGAGATGTTAGTGAAGCAATCGATAGCGTAAAAGATTTGGTTGGACAAGTTGATGGCATAATCCTAGACCTTCCAGACCATCAACCAGCAATTAATGCATCAGTTAAGTTGCTCAAATCTGGTGGAAGAATTGCCTGCTATTGCCCGGTTACCAGTCAGGTTGAGAAAGCATGGGAGGCTTGTGAAGCCAACGGCCTAACCATTGAGTGGGCAGGCGAGATGATGGAGCGACAATGGGGTAGAGCCAGCAAAGGCGGAATGCGACCCGTAAACGGTCCATTTGGGCACACTGCGTTTTTGTTGATTGCTCACAAGAATTAATCAGAACTTTTGATTCTCAACAACTCGAATCTTCTTTGCACATTGCGGGCAGGAGAATTTGAACGGCGGAGTACTGCCTCTAGGCACACCTAACTTGGCTTCACAGAACGGACAGATGACCTTGTTATCCGGAGTCATTCGACACTCATTGGATTTTAATTTGTGAGCTTGTACGGTTCTCTCTTCTTTCTTCTTAGGTTTCTTCTCAGGCTTGCTATCCTCTTCTTCTGGCGCTTCCTCAACTGTAGCCTCGACAGGTGCAGTTTTTCTTCGCTTCCTTAGGATATTGATCAGCATCAATAACAGGATGGAAAATACCCAACCGCCAACCATGGTTGAGATGGTTTGTTGCTCGTCTAAGACAAGTCCGAATGGTAACTCCACACCATTTGGCGGCAATTCGGGACCATCGATAGTAACCATCAATTCATTGTTCGAATCTTGAGTGTATGTCACGCCGCCAATTTCTACAGAAGCAGAAATTCTAAGCGACGCACTTTCAGATTCTGAAACTCTAGAATTTAGGACAATTTCAAAATCTGCACTTTGACCGCTAGCCAGCGTGAATTCGCTAGATTCAGTATCAGAGTTTACCGGTGATATAATGACATCAAATAGAGAATCGTCAGAGCCGAGAACAAACATATTGCCACTTACCGGTGCGTTTGCTAGATTCTTGACTGTTATCAGAGTCGATGAGCCACCAGAAGATGCCATTGATATTGATTCATCGCTGAAAGAAACTTCGACTATTGCATCACTATCCCAATTTGCCTCGACAGTAAAGATTTGGGTCTGTTCAACTGCGTAATTGATTCTCGCATTGCTTGTTACTCTAAAGGTAAATGATGATAATCCTGCACTAGCATCTTCATCGATGGTACAAATCCAAGAATATACTTGCGATGAAGAACCGGCTGATAGGGAGAAAATTTCGGATAATCCACAATCTTCACCGATGGTTGTTAGAGTAAATTGGTCATCTCCTGTCCCAGTATTTGTTACTACTACAGTGCCACTGATAGTTTCCCCCGGCTTGGCGCTATCATCACCAGACAATACCTGTATTTCCGCACTCGCTTGAATTGGAATAATCTTGAAACCAATGGCTGAAGAAACAGTATCATCATTTGATGATGTAACTACGATGCTGACATCACAACCGGATGTTGGCGCTCCTGCTGCACGTTCTCTTATCGAAATGGTTACTGCCTGAGTAGATGACGGTTCAAGATTTATTGATGAGGTGGATAATGTCGTGTCGAACCATGTGGTTGCGTTGTTATTTTCGTCAAAATCCAAGGCAACAAAGAATGTATCTGAAGCAGTACCCAAGTTGGTTACTTCAAATGTGTAAGTAACCTGTGAAATCGGACCTGCAGCGATATTATTGTTGATGGAATTCACCGTTAGTCCGAC
>JBMYVD010000103.1:0-2219 GCA_049606035.1 Candidatus Poseidoniaceae archaeon
GCGAACAATAGTACAACCAGCAATAGCATAACTTGTGTTGAACCTGAACGTGCTTCTGGTATTCCCATCCTTGCGATTAGAATTCTACCGCCTGGGAAAGTTGGAATTGGAAGAAGAGAGACCCAACCAAGGAAAGTAAGAGTCATTCCCACTCTTGTAAGTGGATGAGCCCATGAGGTTTTGAGCAGCAGAGCGGTTTCACCCTCCATGCTCAATCCAATTAACTGAATAATCAGAGGTAATTCAACCGCTAGAGGAGTAGACAATAGAGGTACTATATCTGGAGTCAGATTTAGACCGATAAGGATGAATGACATACCTGTAAGAATCATCACCAGAGGTGCTGAAAGTGCAGTAACACCCAACGAAGACCTATCCGGCCACAACCTAGCATCGCTTCTAGGAAGAGATGCAAAACCAAGAATCCCGAATGGCCACCATATCATAGCAGGACCAGGGATTGGGAAGAGATGTGGAAGGTGAACACCTTTCTGTGCTGCGATTTTCTTCTGTACGAATGATGCAACAATCAACGCAGAAAATAGAGGTAGAGTGTAGCCGAGGAAAGCGTCTAATGTAACATTGGAGACAAACCAGCCGTCCTTTGGCCTTGCACCATCCATCCACATTTCACCTGCCAACAGGGTGGTCAACATCGATAGAATCCACATCGAAGCCACGAACCTCGGGGATGGCCACTGTCTTGTCGGGTCTGGAATTAGTTGGATAATCCACGGGTCATCAGGATACAACCTCGCACTGTAACCAAGTTTACTGAGATGCTTGTTGATTTCAACAAGTGCATCATGCATGTTTTCATCTTGCTTCTCAGTGACAAGATAAGTTGGAACTCTTCCTCCAATATCTTCGAGAACGTGGCAATGCCTGGAGAGGATTTTGCCCATTAATTCACGTGTACTCCAAGAATCCTTGTGAGCGTGAATCAATTCTTCATCAGACATAGGTCAATCCTCCCAACGTTGGTTGGGGCACATCCGTCCTCAATGAATGAATCGGGTGTAAATCACTTATTCTTGAATCGCTTAAGACGGAATGTTTCTTCCCTTTCCATCTCTTCAAGTCTTAGTTGAATGAATACTCTTGCCTCTTCTAATTCAGGAATTACCTTGAACTCGAGAGCGTTTACACGTCGCTTCGTCGCTTCGATCTCAGCAAGCAGTCTCTTCAGAGTTGCTTCCATTTCAGCAGCCTTGACCATTCTTTCGATTAGATTACCGAATGAATCTGCAGCTTCATCAATGTATGGTGATGAACCAGCGAAACCGATGGAACGCTCACCGAATGCTTGCTTGAGATTTGTTCCTGAAACAGATGGTACTACGACACCCATGATGTTTCTTCGCTCAACTTCAACTTCAGGAGAAGCAGAGTTTGCGATTGCTGCGGAGCGGACCTTCAGACCTCCTTCAATGGAGTTTGCCAAATCTATGCGAGATTTTGCAAGAACGTAAGCCTCTGTTAACTCTCTTTTCGCTTTGATCATGTCTGAAAGAAGAGTTCTGAATTCGTGGAACAAACCATCTCTCTTCATTTTGAGAAGTTTGTATCCATTCTTGGTTTGCTTGATACGACGCTTGAGGTTAATCAGTTCGCTGCGTGTTGGTTTAATATCCAATGCCATTTGATTTCACCTCCATTTAATTCTCGTCTGAGAGTTTCACTCCCTGTTGTCAGGGTGGTACTTCTCAATCCACTTTTGGTCTAGACGGACTAGGTACTTGGTGTCGATATCTGACATCAAAGTCCAACATAGGTCAAGAGTTTCATCGATAGAGCGGTCTTCGTCGCGGGATTGGCGCAGGAACTTGTCTTCGAAGACACCGGAGAAGTCAAGCAGTTGCTTGTCACGCTCGTTTAGTGCGTCTTCACCGACAATCGCAACAAGACCACGTAGTTCACGACCTTGAGCGTATGCTGCATACATCTGGTCAGATACTGACTTGTGGTCTTCACGAGTGGTCTTTGCACCGATACATGAACCCATCAATCGAGATAGTGATGGAAGTACGTTGATCGGCGGGTAGATACCAGCTTGGTGTAATTCACGAGAGATAACAATCTGTCCTTCAGTAATATATCCTGAAAGGTCAGGAATCGGGTGAGTGATATCGTCACCAGGCATTGTTAGAATTGGGAACTGAGTGATACTTCCCTTCTTGCCCTTTACAATTCCCGCACGCTCGTATAGCATAGCAAGG
>JBMYVD010000104.1:0-2165 GCA_049606035.1 Candidatus Poseidoniaceae archaeon
CCGATGCATTTCCAATGAATGCCTTTGAGACGATTGACTCTGATGGTGATGGAGTCGGCGATAATTCAGACGCGTTCCCGAATGATGCCGGTGAATCAGCCGATTCCGACGGCGATGGAGTAGGCGATAATTCAGATGCGTTCCCGAATGATGCCGATGAATCAGTCGACTCCGATGGTGATGGTGTTGGTGACGTCAACGATCTGTGCTCCAATACCGCCGTCGATACAACTGTAGATGCAAACGGCTGTTCTGCCGCACAACTTGACGCAGATGGTGATGGATATGAGGATACAGTCGATGATTTCCCGCTAGATGTAACCCAATGGTCTGACACTGATGGTGATGGCTATGGTGATAATTGGGCGGATTCTGGGTGGAACACCAGTAGAGTGCAAGGCTGGCCAGGCGTTTTCATAGTTGGCGCAACAACACCCGATTACTGTCCTGATGTCTTTGGCAACTCGACTACAAATGGCTACTTTGGCTGTCTAGATGCAGATGGCAATGGTGTGGCAGATTTATTTGAACAAAATCAAACAGACGACACTGATGACTCAAATGGAACAGATAACACCAACCAGACCAATACAACACTAGATTCAGACAACGACGGAGTTTTGGATTCGGAGGACAACTGTCCGAATACAATCCCAGGTAGAATCGTGGATGCTTACGGTTGTGAGATAGAAGAATCCGATGATGATGACTCAAATACAATACTCGAAGGTTTACTTTCGGGAGACGGCGGTGCAGTAACCACTACAGTGGGCATTGGAGCAATCTTGCTGGCAATACTAGCCCTACTACAAACCAATGCAGTTGCTGCAATGCTGCCTGAGACATTCCGCTGGGTCCAAGTGCTACGTAATAATTCCAAACTCACCAAAGAGGAACGCAATGAATTGACTTACTTACAATCAATTGTCCAAGCATATCATAGTAATCCACAGGAATTAGCTGAGGAGTTAAACCAGTTGAAAGGTGACCTAACCGGTCGTTATACCAATAACGAAATCAAGAAAGATACGAGAGAGAAATTATTCACCTTGATTGATGATTTACTTTCCTCGTCACCTGACGAATTATACCGTATCGCCCACAATGATACTTACTTTGGTTTAGCAGGTTCAATCGATTCAAAGGATCGCACAAGACTACTCGATGAAAAATTAGCCATGAGTGAAGAGACCTATTCATCACCAGCCAACCAAGTCAGCCACATCCCCGCACAGAGTGGCGAAATTGCCCCATCAATCACCGCAGTCGGAGTTGTCCAAGATGATGGGTTCGAATGGTATGAATGGCCGCAAGGAAGTGGCGCATGGTGGTACAGGACTGCACATACCAGCGAGCAATGGCAAAAGTGGCAGTCATAATTCCCATACAGGGATTAATAGATGAATAGCCAGTTTTATTGCTGTGTCAGTTAATGTTGTGTGGTTCAAAAGGGACTTACGTCTCTCTGATAACGCGGCAATTAATGATGCGGTTAACCGTGATTTACCAATCATCTGTCTGTTTAACCTAGACTCACAAAGAATTGGCAGGATGGATGTATCGGGCATTCATATTGAATGGGAGTTAGATTGTCTTCGCAGTTTAGCCAAAGATATCCACGGACTTGGTGGCGTAATCAAATTCAACTATGGCGACATAATTGACAGTCTCGAAAAGTTGCACTCTGATTACCAAATAAATTCGATAATCTGCAATGAAGAAACTGGACTACAATGGTCGTGGGAGCGAGACAAGTTAGTTGCCAAATGGTGTGAAACCAACCGTGTAGATTTCATCGAACATCCATCAAACGGAGTGATTCGTAAACTAAGGACGAGAGATGACTGGAAGAAACACCGCGACAAGCGCATTAGTTCGCCATTAATTCCAAGACCTGAGAGACTACTTGCTCCAGAGAGTTGTCAAAGCGATGCAATCCCTAATATGGAAGAACTAGGCCTTACTACGAGGCAACTTATCGACAGGCCAATACCTGGCGAAGCAGCAGCGATTAACACACTCAAATCCTTCCTTGAAGAGAGAGGTCGAGGATATCGAAAAGGCATGTCTAGCCCAATTACTGGTGAGATAATGTGCTCCCGAATTTCTCCTTACCTCAGCGCAGGATGTTTGACCATCAAGCAGGTGTTTCATCATACTGTAGC
>JBMYVD010000105.1:0-2100 GCA_049606035.1 Candidatus Poseidoniaceae archaeon
GGCGAATCGATCAGTAGCATTCTGTCTTCTAAATTGAGCGAACTTTGATGTCACTGAAATCTAGTTGCCATTGTAGAAGTGATGTGGTTTAGCGCTGACTGTAGAGCTTGATTATTATTCCATTCTGTAGGTTCAGGCCTTTGGGGAATTAATTGAATCAGATTCTTTGTAACCCTTGTGACTTCGTCAACAATTCCTACAGTGCCTCTTCTTGAGGAACGAGAAAGCGGATTCAGGTCAATGACTAGCACTTCCTTGCCCATTGCAACTAATGCTTCACACCTATCTCCATCTTCAAGAGGAACTAGAATTGTATCAGCCTCAAAGATTCCATTGCTCTGACAAGCACCCCTTGGACCTTCTAGTCCGGGAATTCTTGCATCAGGGATTCCGCCCAAAATTTCGACATCGAGTCCTAATTTCGTGTTCAACATCTTGAGATGGCCTAGAAGCGCTCCCATTCTTTCAGGCGTTCTGTAGAAAATATTGATCTCAATTGGGCAATCCAACTGACTAGCAATAGTCAGGAAGTCTTGTCCTGCAAGTGCGATGGCATTTCCGTTTAGAGAAAGAACGGGTCTTCTAGCACGTGTTAATCTTGCTGCCGCCTCTCTAGTCGCTTCCAATGCGGAAGGAATAGTCTGCTCTCCAAGTAAATAATCGAAGGCTTCTCCTCTTCCATGAGCAATCATTGCCGAATCTGCTAGCATTCCTTTTACGCCAGCATCTGCAACTTTCTTTCTAAGCATCAAAGATTCATATCTTGGGTGACTAGGGTCAACTACATTCTCATCTTCATTCATACCAATACCTCAGTTTTCATTCATTAGCATAGACAAATCGAGAGGGCTAGTGCCACGATTAATTGTACTCGTTGAAAGTACGTCTAGGCCACACTCTCTCCAATCCTCGAGACTATCCAAAACAATACCTCCACTTGCCTCTAGGACGACTTGTTCTCTGAGGCTCATTTCACTCAATTCGTCAGCGACGGCTTTGCATCTCTCGGGACTAAAATTATCAAGCATAATCACAAGCCTGTCATGGCCGTCAATCATTCTCCTTTCAGACCACGTAAAGGCTGCCATTATCGCTTCTTTTTCTTCACGAACTTCTACCTCAAGGAATGCTCCGCATTCGCTAGGGTCAACCTCGGACAAGTACTTGGAAATCCTCGCCCCATTGCTGTCAAGTTCAGGGTACATTACAGCAAGGTCGTTTTCCTTAATCATTTTAGCATCTTGTTTTGAAAGCCTGTGAGTCAGACCTCCACCAAGGTGGACTGCCCACTTGTCCAGCAGGCCCCAAATCGTTTTCCTCGTGCATGCGATTTGTTTAGGTGCAATAGATGACCATTTTTTGGCTTCAGTAGCAATTCCAGACAATTGTCCTAAGATGTTTAGAATGGTTCTCTCCATACCTAGGATGGCATCTTTGTCGCCACGAATTGTGGCAATCTCATCTCCAGAAGAAATGCTTCTCCCCTCGCCATGACTCCAAGATATTTGCAAGCCACCAGCCCAAATTTGCAACATGTGGTCGACAGCAGCACAACCGGCTAAAATCCCACTATCTTTTGCGATAATTGTAGCTTCGACGTTTTCGCTACCACCCATGAATGGCATGTCAATGCCATCATCTGCAAGCAAAGCACTTGTCCATCTGTCGATGCTTGAGATCAACATGCGGCTTGGACCTTCTGATGCATCCCACAACTGCTTGCCCCTATCATGAGGGGGTGGTGCATTGTCGGGCATAATTTCCGCTATGGGTGCGAGGATTTGATGGTTATGCACCCTCTGGGGTAGTCATGAAGCGGGTCTTGGTTGTGGGAGCAGGCTTACATGGGCTCGTTACTGCGGCGCGAGAACATATCGCAAAAAACCAGGTCTTCATCGTTGAAAAAAGAAAACGAATAGGTGGTAGAGGAACGAGCCAGGAATCCTTTGGGCACCAATTAGAGCATGGGCCACATCTTCTACTGAAAGGCGGAGAATTGCACAGCATGGTGAAGAAAGTGAGTAAGGTTAAACCGTCACTCAGACCGGTCCGTCCAAGTAAGATCTTCATTGTAGGCCATGGCCCACTTTATCCGATTAA
>JBMYVD010000106.1:0-813 GCA_049606035.1 Candidatus Poseidoniaceae archaeon
GTGGCGATTCCAAGGATGTTATCAATACTAATCGCCCGCAATACATCAGGAGACAATTGTAGGTTCCCTCTTCCAATTAGGAAACCTTGACCGCCCATCGGTGACAATAGGAGTTTAATCTCTCCATCATGCTTATTGATAATTTCGAGTAATCCAGATTCGTTGAGATCATTAAACATCTTTCCAGCATGCTGGATATCTATTCCAAGAAGCGTCGAATCATGACCTAATTGTGCACACATCTGCCTTAGCGTTCCACCACTGCCCCAAACCACCATCAAATCAGGATTATCCTCGACTAAATTGGCGACGTGGGATGACATTGCCTCGAGCGTTTCCTCCTCGGATTCTCTTTGCACTTGCTCTTTTGCACCCTGCATCCATCTTGGACTTGCAGGAGTGAATGCTTCGCCGTACATCTTGACTTTCCATTCGCCTTTTCGATAGACCTCTTCATCCAAATCCATGACTTCGGTTCTCGCTACCATGAGATCTCCAGTTACGAAAGACCAAACGACTTCAGCCGCAGCTTTAGGAGTGGTTGCAAAACAGCCACTATGCATCTTTACCCCACCGGGAACGCCAACTAGTGGGATATCTCTTTCTCCAAGCGCTTCCACTATGTCTCTGGTGGTTCCATCTCCTCCAGCGTACAGGAATAAATCTGGAGAATGTGCTTTGATGAATTCAGAAGTTGATGAAGCATCAGTTACTTCAGGCGTTTTTCCAGTCGAGGTATACTCGCCAGGAATCCAATCTCCGCCCATCCTTCCATCCCATGCAAGAATTTCGACCGCAAGAAACCCTGTGGAC
>JBMYVD010000107.1:0-760 GCA_049606035.1 Candidatus Poseidoniaceae archaeon
CGCTTCTTCAAGTGCGGTCATAGTCGCCTTTAGGGCGTCTTTTGTTGGCTCTACTATTCCGTAAATTCTAGTCAACTGCTCTCTGCTTTGGTCTCCTCTCCAAAATGCAGACGATACTGAGGTTAATCTGACATGCATCAGTTTGGCAGTAGAATGAACGTGAGGTCCGAGACACAAATCGTACCATTCGCCCTGACGGTAGATTGTTGAACTGTCGCCGTCTTCCAATTTGTCATTGATGATCTCAATCTTATACGGATTTGATGAAAACAATTCGTTCAACTCAGAATCGGTGCACTCGACACGCTCAACAGTTAGGTTTCGACGTGCAATTTCATGCATTTTCTTTTGGACAACCTTCAGTTCGGGCTCACCAAAATTCTCCAAATCTGCAAAATCATAGTAGAACCCGCGATCTATTGCAGGTCCGATTGTTGGCTTTGCATTCGGATAAAGAGAAGTCACTGCTTGCGCAAGAAGGTGCGCTGCACTGTGTCTGAGGATGTGAATTCCATCATCGCTGAATCCAGATATGCCCTCTACCGAGCAATCTGAGTCCAAAATTGACGAGAAATCCCTCTCCTTTCCATCGACTCTGGCAGCGACGCAGTCGTGCTTTCTGCCCTCTATGTCAATGACGATTTCACCTGCCGTTATTCCCGACGCGTATTCGTTAACTGTACCGTCGGGCAGGGTGACTGAAATCATTGACATCTAGTTGCCTCCGCCCCCTACGGGGGCGCTTTTGCCTTTCACCTTG
>JBMYVD010000108.1:0-563 GCA_049606035.1 Candidatus Poseidoniaceae archaeon
AAGGTCAACGGAACGGAATATGAAGTGGAACTTGACATGGAAGGTTCTGTTTGGAAAGCGACGATTAACGGCCAAACGTTTGACATCGAAGTGCCGGATGTTGAGGCGGTTGCCAAACCTCGTCGTTCGGGAGGACGAAAGAAGAAGAAATCAGGTACTGTTTCCGCAAACATTCCTGGAAAAGTCGTGACCGTTGAGGTTGAGGAAGGCCAGCATGTCGTGGAAGGTCAAGTGATTTTAATCCTGGAAGCGATGAAAATGCAAAACGAAATTCAAGCACCTGTTACAGGCACGGTCACCACGGTACACTGCAGCGAAGGTGAGGCCATCGAAGCCAATGTGCCGCTGGTGGTCATTGAGCCCGAGGTAACCGATGACGAAGACTGAACATGGACGGTTACGGGCAAGAGTATATGTATCGTTGGAGGGTATGATGCGGTATGGATGAGACACCAGTATGCGACCTTCCCGGCTGTGGTGAAGAAGGAACGATTGTTTCTCGTCTCTCCCCTGAAGGATATCTCGTTGCTACGGGGAAGAAGGCCTACTCCTTCCGAGAGGCA
>JBMYVD010000109.1:0-551 GCA_049606035.1 Candidatus Poseidoniaceae archaeon
TTCGCCTACCGACTTGGTCGCGCACTTGCAACCTATCTCGAATGCGATTCCTATGCTGTTGGGCGAGACATTCGCGAATCAAGTCCTGGTTATGCATCACATTTGATTCAAGGACTTGTTGATTCAGGTGTTCGAGTTCTCGATCTCGGCATCGTTTCAACCGGATGCGTCTATCATGCTTGTTGGACACTCCCTGTCGATGGTGGCGTCATGGTCACAGCATCTCACCTACCTATGCCAACACACAACGGATTCAAGATGTGTCGAGGAACATTGCCGCTTGCAGGTGAAGAGATTCAAGAATTGAAACATGTCTTCCTCGATGGAAACTTCCGTGAAGGACAAGGCGAACACATCGACCATCCACATGAGGATACGTATCTCCAAGCCATCGTCGAATCAACAGGAACGTTAGCACGACCCGTCAAGGTCGCTGTCGATTGTGGTAATGCAGTTCCAGGACCTGCTATGACCAAACTCCTCGACATGATCGGAGCAGAACACATCGATCTCTATTGCGACTGGGACAACACAGAACCAAACCACGGCGC